>SLEY01000602.1 GCA_007124535.1 Planctomycetaceae bacterium | reverse complement strand
GCGGAGAGTACTTCGCCGAGGACTTGAACAGTACGAACGGAACGTTCCTGAACGGCAAGCGACTGGTAGGCCGTACCCAGCTGAAGGACCAGGATCTGATCCGCATTTACAATGTGACCCTGTTATTTCGTGAAGAGGATGCCTCGGAACGGGCATCCGATGAAGAGGGCCAGGAGGATCTACCAGATTCCGGGGAGATGCAGGCCCCATCGAAAGATGCCGATTCTGGTGAAATATCGGGAGAGCCTCGCCCTAACGTAGGCGTAAATGCCTACGAAAAACTGAAGACCGTCCTGGAAATCCATCGTACCTTGGGCAGCACCCTGGATATCGATCTGGTGCTGCCGAAAATCCTGGACGGGCTGTTCACCGTGTTTCCCCAGTCGGATCGGGCCTACATCCTGTTCCCCGATCCGGCGACCCGCACCCTGCAAGTGCGTGCGGAGAAGCAGAAGGACGAGGGCACGCTGGCTGCAACCTCGCTGGGGCCTATCAGCAAGACGGTGGCCCGCCGGGTCATGTCGGCGGGCGAGGCGATTTTGAGTGCGGATGGTTTGGACGATGCCCGCTTGGGAATCGGCGATTCCGTGCTCGATTTCCCGATTCGCTCCATGATGTGCGCCCCCTTGCTAGGCAGACTCCAGGAACCGCTCGGAATCATTTACGTGGATACAAATGACCCGTATGAGCGGTTTCACACCGATGATTTGGAAGTCCTGTTGAGTGTCGCGGCGACGGCAGGCCAGGCTTTGGAGTACGCACAGGCGCATCAGGCCAAATTGCATCTGGACCGTCGCGAACGCGAATTGGCCACCGCTCACCAAGTCCAATTGCACTTCTTGCCCCAAACACGACCCGAACTCGCGGGGTATCGCTTCGTCGACCATTATTCGTCGGCCGACGAGGTGGGAGGGGACTACTACGGTTACCTCCCCTTAAGTGATCATCGTCTGGCCATCGCTTTGGGCGACGTCTCGGGAAAGGGCATTTCGGCGGCGCTGATTATGGCCCGTTTGTGCAGTGAGGTACGTTATCGGTTAGCCACCGCAGCCACGCCTCGGGAGGCTTTCCACGAACTGAACGTCGAATGTTCCAAGCCGGAAAACGACACGTGGTTCGTCACGTTTGTCTTATGTGTTTTGGACAGTCATCGGCATCAGCTGTCGATTTTCAATGCGGGTCACATGGCCCCGTTGTGTCGCCGCGGCCGCGGCAATCTGGTTGAGGACCTGGGGGCCCAGAATACGGGGCCCCCGTTGGGATGTGACGCGGCGATTCGTTACGACCCCTGCACGGTGGATTTGTTTCCCGGCGATACGGTTTTGATCTACACGGACGGGATCAGCGAAGCGATGAACCCCGCCCACGAACTGTACGGTCGCACTCGTTTGGAGGAGGCCGTTCGACGCAGCCCGCTCCGGGTGGAGGAAATGTGCCAACAGGTGCTGGAGGACGTGCAGCAGTTCGCCCAACGTCAGCGGCAGAACGATGATATCTGCTTGATCGGCTTTCAGCGAGATTTGCCGAAGAGCTGATTTTGGTCCCCCTCGCCACGGAGCCCCAGTCGCCAATGGCTGATTCTGAGCATTCCCTGCAAGCGGTGGTCTTCGATTTGGACGGGCTGATGGTGAACACCGAGGAATTGGATCATCAGGTGGGCCAGATCCTGCTGGAACGCCGCGGCCGAGATTTCTCGAATGAACTGAAACGAAAAATGATGGGGTTGCCAGCCGCCCTCGCCTTCCAACGGATGATCGAAGAACACGGCCTGGAAGACACACCCGAAGAACTTCAAACCGAAGGTGACCAACTCCTGGCAGCGTTGCTTCCCAACCGCTTACAAACCATGCCAGGATTAGCCGATTTGATGGATTCCTTGGAAAAAGCCGGGATCCCCAAGGCCGTCGCCACCAGCAGTCCCCGCTCGTTTGCCTCGACCGTCCTCAACCGATTCCATTTGCAGGCCCGCTTCCACTTTGTCCTGACCTCGGACGATGTCCACCGTGCCAAACCACACCCCGACATCTATTGGAAGGCTGCTGAGCTGCTGGGAGTTCCCTCCGGACGAATGATGGTCTTGGAGGACAGCGAAAACGGCTGCCGGGCTGCAGTCCAGGCGGGGGCCTGGGTGGTGGCCGTGCCCGCGAAGCACAGTTGCGATCACCGCTTCTGCGGGGCCCGCTTGGTGGCCAACAGCCTGAATGATCCACGGATTTTACTCGCATTAGGCGTGGACATGCCCCCCAGACGATTGCCACTTGACCTGCCTATTGGCAATGGCTATACAAGGTCAGCGTCCTGTCGGCGATTCCCTTTCAGCAGTTGATCGATATCCTTATGCCGCCCATTGTGATCCATCCAGGTTCTGCGGACGAAGCACGCGATGCCGTTCACCATGCCGTTCAAGCCCTAGCCGAGGGGCAGTTGGTCGTATTTCCCACCGAAACGGTGTACGGTGTGGCAGCCAGCGCCGCACGCCCGGAGGCCGTGGAGGGCTTGCTCGCCGCCAAACAGCGTCCGAGCGGTCAGGTCTGTACCCTGGCAATCGATCATCCCGACGCGGTGCTGGATTATGCTCCCGGCTTATCGGTGGTGGCTCAACGTTTAGCGCGCCGAGGTTGGCCGGGACCTTTAACGCTGGTTCTGGATACCAGTCACCCGCACAGCTTGGTGCACCAGTTGCCCGAGCCGGTCCAGCGCGCCGTACGCCACCAGCGAACGTGCGGTTTTCGGGTGCCGGACCATTCCCACGTGTTGGAAGCCCTCCGGTTGATGGAAGCACCGTTGGTGCTGTCCAGCGCGAATATTTCCGGGCAACCGGATGCCCTGACGGCCGAGCAGGCGGCCCAGGCCTTGGGCGACCGCGTGGCTTTGGTCCTGGATGGCGGCCGCAGCAAATACGCGCTTCCCTCGTCGGTCGTGCGCGTCGACACGAACCGCGTAACCCTCCTGCGCGCCGGCGTGTTGACGGAAGCTGCGATCCAGCGCGCGGCCGGACTGATGGTCCTGCTGGTGTGTACCGGAAACACCTGCCGGAGTCCGATGGCCCAGGTGCTGCTGGAACACCAACTTGCCCAGCATTTGAATTGTCCGGTGGACGAACTCGAACAGCACGGGGTGCTGGTCATGTCGGCGGGACTGGCCGCCGGCACGGGGATGCCGGCCTCGCCCGAGGCGGTCGACGTCATGCGGAGGCGAGGTCTGAATCTGGCGCATCATGAGAGTCGTCCGGTCAGTGAAGTGCTGGTCCGCTTCGCCGATCAGATCCTGACGATGACCGCAGCGCACCGCTCGTCGCTGGTCGCCCAATGGCCCGAGGCCGCTACGAAAAACCATCTTTTGGATCCAAGTGGGGGCGATATCTCCGACCCGATCGGGGGAACCGTCGAAGCGTATGGACGCTGTGCGGAGCAGATCGCTGCCCATCTTCCTTCCTGGTTAGAACAGCTGGATCTGGCGAGTTTGCCGGTGGTGGAACCGCCTACCACTGGAAGAGCTTGTGGATCGTAGCGGTTTTGCACGAGTCTTTCAAGCAAGCTTGCCGTTTGCGCTCGGAAACATTGCAGCCGCCTCTTGCGAGTTGTTTTTCAGCGGATACAGTCAGCCGTATCGAGGAGGCACGCGGGGACCTCGGTGGTCCGCTTGGCGCCTCCACCACGGATCGGGACCCAATTGCGATGCCCAGCCATCTGCCGAAGAGCGCCAACGAAGTCGACCAGTTGCTGCTCAACGCCCGGTTGCGCGAGGAAATGGAGCCTTTCCGCGACGAATCGGTCGATCGGATGGATCCATACCATTTGACAACGGGGGCGGAGAATGAATTTCTCGAGCTGATGCTCGACTGGGAATGTGCCCCCGTACTGCCCATCGGAGATTGGTTCTCGCCACCGCTCGAATTGCCCCCGCCCGCTCAGCTGAATGATCATCAGATCCACCAGCAACTCTGGTACGCCATCCACCGCTTGTACGAACAAGGGATCGTACTGGCCTATACGGACCATTTGTCGGACAGCCAGCTGTACTGTATCTTGGTTCGCGACATTCTGCCGTCGGCGGAGAAGAAGATGCAACGGCGCGATGGCTATCTTTTCTGGTGCTTCATGGACCCCGACGAGGATGAAGCAATCTGGCTGCAGTACTATGCCAACGACGCCCAGCGCGCGCGGTGGGCCGACGAGACCGGTCAACCGATACCCGATCGGCAAGCGTTGCCCTACCCCCGATGCTTGCCCGGTCCCCCGCCTCCTGCGTAGTGCTGCAAAACACAATGGATCGCCCACCAACGCTGCAAGCGGGGCCTGGGGCGACTCTCCGTAGGTTGGGCATTCCTGCCCGACGAACCCTAGGAGAGCCCTGATCGGGGACAAGCGCAACAACCGCAGGTCCCCCATCGTTAGAGAGCTTGAAAAAGTCCGATCGCGGGGGTGTCAGACGCAACCCGTGCGGCATTTCGGCGTGCACTGGGGCAACGGACAACAGATCGTAACCGGCACCTTTTCGCAAATCACCCGCGGCACGCAACGAGTGACCGTGTACGGCACTTTGCGTTTCACGGTACGGGCCACGGTATACTTCTTTTGGTAGGGCACGGGGACACAGACCGTATACGGCACCTTTTTCACGTGGGTCTCCGATTCGTAACGGCAGACCGTATACGGCACGTGCTTCGTACGCTGCTCGTACTCCATTCGAGAGACCTGATAGGCGACCGTCCGCACCCGCTGTTCGGGTACCATCCGGCAAACCGTATATGGCACCTGTTTGCTGCGGTGCTCGTACTCCATCCGGCAGACCTGATAGGCGACGGTCCGCACCCGCTGTTCAGGCACCATCCGGCGAACGGTGTACGGCACCTGTTTGCTACGCTGCTCGTACTCCATCCGGCAGACCTGATAGGCCATGGTGCGAACCCGTTGCTCGGGGACCATCCGTCGAACGGTGTAGGGTACTTTTTTGCTTCGGCACTCGTACTCCATCCGGCAGACCTGGTACTCCTGCACCTTGTAGCGGGTTTCGGTCACGTAGCGGCAGACCGTCACCGGCACCTGCTCGATCACGACGTGCGGTTCATAGCGGACGTAATCGATCGTTTTATGGTGGACTTCGGGGACCCACACCTTTCTGTAGATCATGCGTGGCGGTTCCTGCACTTTGCACGTATGGACGCTGCCCGGTACGTACACCGTCTCGCAGCTGCACGGGTCCTTGACCAAAGTTCCCGGCTCCCGGACCACTTTGCAGTGGGTGCGTCCGGGCACTTTGATCATCTGCGTCTCCCAACGGCCTCCACAGACTTCGATCGTCTTCTGGTAATGCACCGGTTTCATTACCGTGCGCTTCACCTCGTGCATCACCGTCTCGTAAACCGGGCGCTTGACGGTATAGGGGATCTTTTTGGTATGCGTTTCCCAGACCGGTCGCGCGACGGTGTAGTTCACCGTCTTGTGGTGGGTTTCATAGACCGGTCGATACACCGTATAGGGGATTTTCTTGGTGTGGGTCTCCCACACAGGTCGGCCGACCGTGTAATTGACCGTTCGATAATGGGTCTCATGCACCGGCCGATAGACGGTGTAGGGGATCTCCTTGGTGTGCGTCTCCCAAACCGGCCGCGCGACGGTGTAGTTCACCGTCCGGTAGTGCGTCTCATAGACCGGTCGCTGGACCGTATAGGGGATCTCACGCGTGTGCGTCTCCCAGACGGGACGGGCGACGGTGTAGTTGACTGCCCGGTAACGGGTTTCATACACCGGGCGTTTCACCGTATAAGCCACTTCCCGAAAACGCGTTTCGTGCACGTAGCGTACCGCGTCGATGATCCGGTCCTCGTAGACCGTTTCGTAGACATTCCGGTAACAGGTGTACTCTTGGGTTTCGTACACGACCCGCTGGACATTGCGCATGACCGTATAACACTGCTGCTTGGCTTGGCAGAAACTGGCCGGTTCGGCGCCCCCGCCGAACGCGGTGTAACTGGCCACGCCGCCGTAAGCCCCCGAGGCCGTGCTCACCAAGGCGGCGGCCAGCAGCCAGACCGCCGTAAGTGCGACTGGGACTGTTTTCATTTCCAGATCTCCTTGATTCACTCGCTTGAACCCGAACCGGGGGGGCCACCGCACCTGTTTTCCGGTGGAGCATCCAGCCGCAACGTGGGGAACTCCGGCCAACGGTTCCAAACATCCCGGACAGTCAATCTGTGTTCTATGCGATATATACATCGTCATTAGCGACTTGTCGGAATTAGGTTTTCGTAACACCGTTTCATCGCCGCAAATGGGGGGATAGATGTTTGACTTTAACGATTGCGCTGATTTTGGCGATCAGCTCAAGAGGTCGGATGACATCAAATCCCCTGAAAATGCCCCTTCGCATAGGTGTGGCGCGATTTGCTGGAAGACGCCAGCTGCAACCGCTGCCCTGCGGCCCAAGCAGTCAATGCTGTCACAGCCATCACAGCGAGTGCCGCATATCGCGCTTGGAGCGCAAGGCCGCCTCCGAACCACCCCCTAATCAAATGTTGATTGCTAGCTGAGGGAGAACAACAACGGGACCCCAGACCTAACGCAGCTTTCCGCCCGCAACCAACAACCCCATCCGCAATCCGGGCAAAGGCACGCAAGGGGGGGCACGCTACCCGTATTAGCTATACGGCCCGCGGTCAGAACTGTCTCATCGTAGAACGGAATCCATTCCGTTTCCCGCAGCGCGAACGGAATGAATTCCGTTCTACGATTCGCGACCGAACCGGACAAACCTGACCGCGGGCGGGATACCTTCTTTGATTCGCTGTCGAATGCTTGGGGGACCGCGGATTTGAGAAGGCAGCGAACACGAGCAATGACCTTGGCTCCGATTGCTCTCGGACGGCAAGTGGTTATAATTTCCGACTCGCGGTTTTTCAGCGCGTGATGGGGACGTAGCTCAATTGGGAGAGCACCGGCTTTGCAAGCCGGGGGTTGGCGGTTCGAGCCCGCTCGTCTCCACTCTTCACAAACCCTGCCGAACGCTGGATTGGGCGTACCTGCCTGTGTCGGGCAGTGCGGCCCAAAGAATCGTGGAAAAAGTGGTAGTCCTACCACTTTCCCCAGAAAGCAGGGCCAAGTACGCCCGCATTCTCGCGGAACTCGCCGCCAGGACGGATTGCCGGCCCACTCCCGATTGCAGCCCGAATGGATGCGATCTGGAGATCGATGTGCTTATTCTGAGGTACTTGCAGTTCCCCGAAACATACTACAGCAATAGCGGTAAACCGACCCAAGGGTTCGCCTGCATGGTGGAGGCACTGATGCCCCTGCGCGAGCTATTCGGGAGTATCTCGGCAAACCAGTTCGGCCCGAAGCGGCTGAAGACGGTGCAGCAGCCCATGGTCGACAAATGCAATCTCTGTCGGAACGTCGTCAATCGCCCCGTTGGTCGCATCAGACGGGTTTTCAAATGGGCGGTCGCCGAGGAGCCAGAATCGAAAACATGGCTCGGAGGTGCCTTGGTGTGCGGGAGCGCGCGTATCAGTATCATCCCCGACCTCGGGTCAAGGTGGGTGAGTTGAGGGACTATTGGGAGCCCGTCCCCGTTCCACCACGTCGGATTGGCCCAGGCCCATGGATTGGTGCCGCACCTTGATGGAGAGAAATGTCACTATGAAACGTTCGGATGCGTTTATGCTCGCCGTCACGGCGTTCGTCTTGGCCAACTGTGTTTCGTACTTCGATCGTAGCGGCGAGCCTTTCGTGACCGGCTGGGGAGTGCCGGCATCTCGCGATGAGATTTTAGAGGGTCTTGGATTCCCTTTCGAGATCTACATCCTCGGGGTTCAAGGCCTTTCCGCATTCTCCTGGCTGAATTTGTTCGGCAATCTCCTTGTCGCGTTACTGGTCAGCTACCTGTTTTCGTTCTTTTTCGCACACGGTCTCCCGTCGCTCTGGCCAGGGCAGACGCGGATGTTGCGCTACCCGCTACGTGCATTGCTGGGCAGCATGACCGTTGCCGCCGTTTTGCTTGGACTCGCAATGATGTGTCGTTCCTTGGGCCTTGTAGTCAGGAACAGGGATGTGTAGAACAACAAGCGCAGTGCCCCTAGAAATTAGGGGATCTCCAAGCGAGTTGGCAAAAGGGAACGCCGTGCCTAGAAAACCGAGGGAAAGGCAGAGTGCCGCTCTTGGTTATTACCGCAATGAAAAAGGGGTTGCTGATGCGTTGTTCCATCTTGATCCCCACGTTGCCGCTACTGCTCCTCTCGCCGCTCGACGCCGCGATTGGCAGCGAACCGGCCGAATATGTGCGTCCCGAATTGCTCGCCGAGCCGGATGAATTGCTCGAACGGCAGGAACAGGACGGTTGGATCGTGTTGGACGCTCGTGCTCGAGAAGACTACGACGCCGCCCATGTCCCCGGGGCGCTGTGGGTGGATCATGACGAATGGTCCGAGGCCTTGAATGACCACGACGCCGCTGACTGGAGCCG
>SLEY01000102.1 GCA_007124535.1 Planctomycetaceae bacterium | reverse complement strand
GCGGCATTTGTTCATGGTCGCGGCCAGTTTGGACAGTATGGTGTTGGGCGAGGCGCAGATTTTGGCCCAGGTCAAGCAGGCATACGAATTGGCTCGGGTCCGCGATTGTGCCGGACCGTTGATCAATGCGTTATTCCAGGCGGCGATCCGGGTAGCCAAACGGGTGGCCCATGAGACTTCGATTCACGAGCGCCGGGTCAGCATTCCGAGTGTGGCGGTCTCGGATTTCGCGGCCCAGATCTTCGAACACTTCGACGACAAAGCGGTGCTGTTGATCGGGGCGGGCGAGATGGGCGAGGAGACGCTCCGGCAATTGAAGGAGCGGGGAGCCCGGGATCTGACCGTGGTGAATCGCAATCCGAGCCGTGCCGAGCGGTTGGCTGCCAGCGTGGGCGGCCGGGTGCTGGCCTGGGAACGAATGGAGGACGTCCTGGCGACTGCGGATTTGGTGATCGGGACGACCGGATCGGAGGAACCGATTTTGACGGCAACCGGTTTCCTGCCCATCCATCAACGTCGCCGGCAGCGTCCTTTGTTCATGTTGGACTTGGCCGTGCCACGGGATTTCGAATCGGCGATCGGGGATTTTCCAGGCGTCTACCTGTACTCGATCGACGACCTGCGCCAGGCCTGCGAAGCGAACCGCCGTGCCCGGCAGAAGGAATGGCCCCAGGCCGAACGGATCATCCAGTCGGAGACGGTTTGTTTTCTGGCCGAACTGAATCATCGGGCCACCGGGCCGACAATCCGGCGGCTGCGGCGGCAAGCCGAGCAGCTGAAGGAGGACGAGATCCGCCGCCTGTGGAACAAACTGGACGGGCTCGACGAGCGTTCGCGGTTGGAGATCGAGCAGTCGTTTGGCCGATTGGTCAACAAACTGCTCCACCCGCCGCTGGAATGCTTGCGGGACGAGGCGGGTCGAGGATCGCATCGCGGGTTGCTGGACGCCCTGACCCGCTTGTTCCAATTGAAGGATTGAATCGGTGAAACACGTACTGGTAACGGGGGGGGCGGGATTCATCGGCTCGCATCTGACCGAGGCCCTGCTGGCGGGCGGCGATGCCGTCACGGTCGTGGACGACCAATCGACGGGCGACTTTCGGAACCTGGCCGCCGTCGAGGGCCATCCCCATTTGACGTGCCTCGAAGGCGATATTGGCGACCGCAAGCTGGTCGAACAGGTCACGGCCCGGGTGGACCACGTGTACCACTTGGCAGCCGCGGTCGGCGTGGCCTTGATCGCCCGCCAGCCGAAAGAGACGATCCAGCGCAATATCCACCCCACGGAAATGCTGCTGGATGCCCTTGTCACCCGCTGGCGCCGCGGCGAGGAGGTCCGCTTCTTCCTGGCCAGCACCAGCGAAGTCTATGGCAAGAACCCCAAGCCGTTGTTTTCCGAAGAGGACGATCTGGTCTTCGGGGCCACCACCCGCGCTCGCTGGTCCTACGGGGCTTCGAAAGCGATCGACGAGTTCCTGGCGCTGGCCTGCCACCGGGAATACGGTCTGCCGGTGGTCATCGGCCGGTTTTTCAATGTCGTCGGCCCCCGCCAATCCGGGGCCTACGGCATGGTCCTGCCGCGCTTCGTGAGCGCGGCCCTGGCCAACCAGCCGCTGATCGTCCACGATGACGGCCGCCAAGTCCGCTGTTTCGCCCATGTCGCCGACGTGCTGGTCGCCGTGCGGCAATTGATGCAAGCCCCGACCGCCGTCGGCCGCGTGTTCAACATCGGCAGCGACGAACCGGTCGCGATCGGCGACTTGGCACGCCAGGTCATCGCCGCTGCCGGCTCGGCTTCGCCGATCCAGTTGCTCAGTTATGCCGAAGCGTACGATCGGGATTTCGAAGACGTTCGCCGCCGTGTCCCCGATCTCCGCCGTCTGAAAGCCACCATCGCCCACCGCAACCAGTACGATCTGGACGCGATCATCGCGAAACTGCTGGCCGCCGCCCGCAACCCGCCGGCCTAGAACGCCCGACGCGACAACGCGGCATGTGCCGGTTATTCGGGGTCGGTAAGCTGGCTGAGGGTCAACTCGTGCGACCAGATCGATTCGCCGTCGATGTTGACAATCTCGTAACGGAGCGCCGGATCTTCGGCGGCCGTGTCGAAGTGCAGCAAGGCGAACGAGTTCTTTTCGTTGTAGCCGAACAGCAACCCGGGCGTGGAAACCACGGGGTGGGTGTGGTAATTGGTCAATCCGGCACTGAGGAAGTCGTACAGGTCGTAGCCGCGCGGTCGCGTGATGCGGCGGGCGTCGGAGCGGTGGCGGTCACCCGAAATCAAGACCACGCCGGAAATCCCGTGCTCGTAGAGGAAATCGTAGATGGCGTCGCGTTCTTCGGTGAAACCGTCCCAAGTATCCAGTCCTCCGGGGGGTCCACCTTTGACGCCCGGGGCCCACGGCACGGGTGAGGCCAGGATCTTGAACGTGCCCCGCGAGTTCTGGAGCGTTTCCTTCAGCCAGGCCCGCTGGGCCGTTCCGAGCATGGAGGGGTTCTCCACCTGGACGCCCTGCCGGCCGGCCCGGTCGCGATAGTACCGGCCGTCCAGCAGGATGAAATGCACGTCGCCGATGTAGAAGTCGAACCAGCAGCCGGGCTGCTCCTGGCCGCCACCGTAGGCCGGGTTGTTCCAGTTCTCTTGGAAGATTTCCCATACGGGCCGCTTCCAGGGCGGATCGTCGGTCTCGGGCCCTCCCCACGAATCGTCCAAGCCGAAGTCGTGGTCGTCCCAAATGGCGTATACGCCCCGACCGGCCACCAGACGCCGCCACTCCGGCCGGCTTTGGCGGCGGTAATAGCAGTACCGTTGCGTCATTTCGTGCTGCGGGTCGTCGATGTACACGTTGTCGCCCAGCAGCACCAGGGCCAGCGGGTCGTGTTGCCGGATGGTCGTCCACATGCGTTCGTGTTCCACCACGTAACCGGCACAGGCGCCGTAGGCGACGACGTACTGGCCCGGGGCGCCGAGTTCGGGGTAGGTGCGGAACGCGGCGCCTTCGACCGGCACGGTTTCCCCGTCGATCTGCAAGCGGTAGGTATAGGCCGTGTCGGTTTCCAGGCCTGCGACGCGGACTACGGTGGTCAAATCGCGTTGGGCGCAGGTGCGCCCGTTGGCGGAAGCGACCGCCACGCCGTCTTCCCCGACCACCTGCACCTCCACCACCGCCTCGTCCGCAGTGCGCACCCAGAACGATGCGGCCTCGTCAGTCACATGTCCCAGCATCGGCCCGTGGACCAGCATCCGCGCCTGAGCTTCGGCCCATTGCTGAAAGGCCTCCATTTCGTGCAGGGGTCCCAATGCGGAGCGGGGTCCGGCCAACAGGCGTTCGAAGGGCAGTCCGGCTTGCACGGCCCGGCGGGCGGATTCCCACGCCTGCTCCGCATCCCCCTGACTCGCGGCCAGCAAGGTGCGGACGAAGTCGTTTTCCGGCGCCACGAGTTCCGCATAGGCGTCGCCCTTCCGGCGCACCGTTTCGCCGGCCCGGGCGTAGGCGCCCCGGAGACCGGTCCACACGGTGGCCGGATCCTCGGCCACACGATCCAACCGCGCTTGCGCCCGCCCGTACTGCCCCCGCGCTATCTCGCGGACCGCGTTCCGATGGGCGTCGTGCTGGCCGAGGCCGGCCCCGGCAAAGAACAAGACCAGGCAAAGAGCAGGGAGGGTGGTTCTCATGGTCGATTTCCCGATAACAGTAAGTGCTTCAAAGACCTGTCACGATTCCGTAGGGATTCCCGTGCTTACGGACCCCCCTTATTCATTCGGGAAGCGGTCCTGGACGGCTTGGACGGTCATGCGCTCCAGCCCACCCTGGTGCATCGCTTCCATGGCCCGCACCGCCGCTTCGGCCGCTTGCACCGTGGTGATGCACGAGACGCCGTGCTGGACCGCCGCCGCGCGAATCCGTCCCTCATCCGTCCGGGCGCCCTTGCCACTGGGCGTATTCATCACCAAGCCGATTTCGTCATTCAGCATGTAGTCCAGCAGGTTCGGATGCCCCTCGGCAATCTTCTTGACCCGCTCGACCGGAATCCCCGCCTGCTCCAGCCGGCGAGCGGTCCCGGTGGTGGCGATCAGTTGGAAACCCAGTTGGCTTACACGGCCCGCCAGGTCGACGATCGACTCCTTGTGCCGCTGCGCGACACTGACGAAGATCTTCTGCTGCGGCGGCGGCAGGACAATCCCGGCGGCCAGCTGGCTCTTGGCAAAGGCGATCGAAAAACGCTCGTGGATCCCCATGACTTCGCCCGTGCTGCGCATTTCGGGGCCCAGCACGATATCCACGCCCACGAATTTCCGGAACGGGAACACGCTCTCCTTGATCGACACATGCCGCGGGATCGGTTCGCTGTCCAGGCCCAATTCGGACAACTTGCAGCCCGTCATCAGCTTGGCGGCCAGTTTGGCGACAGGAACCCCCGTCGCTTTCGCCACGAAGGGCACCGTGCGGCTGGCCCGCGGATTGACTTCCAGCACGTACACATTCGTCGCGTCCCCCTCGCGTTTGATCGCGAATTGGATGTTCATCAGCCCGACCACGTTCAAACGTCGCGCCAGGGCATGGGTGGCCGCCCGGATCTCCTCGATCACCGGCATCATCAGGCTGTAGGGGGGGATGGCGCAAGCCGAATCGCCCGAATGAACACCGGCCGCTTCGATGTGCTCCATGATGCCCATCACCATCGCGTTCTCGCCGTCGCTGATGGCATCGACGTCCACTTCGGTCGCATCCTCCAGGAACCGATCGATCAGAACCGGCTGTCCCTGGGCGGCCAGGAAGGCTTCGGCCACGAACCGCTCGAATTGCGGATGATCGTAACAGATCTCCATCGCCCGGCCGCCGAGCACAAAACTCGGGCGGACCAAGGCGGGAAAACCGATCTTGCCCACCTCGTCCAGCGCCTGGTTCATCGTCCGGGCAATGCCGTTGGCGGGCTGCTTCAAATCCAGTTCTTCCAACAAGCGAGCGAATTTCTCCCGGTCTTCCGCCGCTTCGATCGTGTCGACGCTGGTGCCGATGATCGGGACCCCCGCAACGTCCAGCGCCCGGGCCAGATTCAACGGCGTCTGCCCCCCGAACTGAACGATCACCCCATCCGGCTGCACACGATCGACGATGTTCAACACATCCTCGGTCGTCAACGGCTCAAAAAACAGCAGGTCGCTGGTGTCGTAATCCGTGCTGACCGTTTCCGGGTTCGAGTTCACCATGATCGACTCGATGCCCAGTTCCCGGAGCGCAAAACTGGCATGGCAGCAGCAGTAGTCGAATTCGATCCCCTGGCCGATCCGATTCGGGCCGCCCCCCAAGATCATCACCCGCCGTTTGCCGGGCGGCTTGGCCGGCGTCTCGTCCTCGTCTTCATAACTGGAATAGTAATACGGCGTATACGCTTCGAACTCCGCCGCGCACGTATCGACCGATTTGAAGGTGGCCACGATCCCGCGCTGCTTGCGATGCTCTCGAACCGCCATTTCCGCGGTCTGCCACAACGTGGCCAACTGGCGGTCCGAGAACCCCGTCTGCTTCGCCTTGCGCAGCGTGGCATCGTCAACCGCGGTCACGTCCGGGTGCGCCCGCAATTGCTCTTCCATTTCGACGATCTCGGAGATCTGGTCCAGGAACCAAGGATCGATCGCGCTGATCTGATGGATCTCGTCCAGCGACAAACCGGCTTTCATCGCGTAACGGACGTACCAGATCCGCTCGCAATTGGGCGTGGCCAGTTTGGCACGGATCGCATCGACCCCGGGCTTCTGGGGGGTGCCCCACAGGTCGCGACCGTCGCAGCCCAGACCGAAACTGCCGACCTCCAAGCCGCGCAACGCCTTCTGGAACGATTCCTTGAACGTCCGTCCGATCGCCATCGTTTCCCCAACACTCTTCATCTGCGTCGTCAGGGTGTCGTCGGCTTCCGGAAATTTTTCGAAGGCAAAACGGGGGATCTTGGTCACCACATAGTCGATCGTCGGCTCAAAACAGGCCCGGGTCTTCCGCGTGATGTCGTTCGGCAGTTCGTGCAACCGGTATCCCACCGCCAACTTGGCTGCAATCTTGGCGATCGGGAACCCGGTGGCCTTGGAGGCCAAAGCGCTGGATCGGCTGACCCGAGGATTCATCTCGATCACCACCATCCGGCCCGTCCGGGGATGGATGGCGAATTGGATGTTCGATCCGCCCGTCTCCACACCGATTTCCCGGATGACCGCCAAGCTGGCGTCACGCATCCGCTGGTATTCCTTGTCTGTCAAGGTTTGAGCCGGAGCCACGGTGATCGAATCGCCCGTGTGGACGCCCATCGCGTCCAGATTCTCGATCGCACAGATGATCACGACATTGTCGTCCAAGTCGCGCATCACCTCCATCTCGTACTCTTTCCAGCCGAGTACCGATTCTTCGATCAGCACTTCGGTGATCGGCGATTGATCCAACCCCCGCCGCACCAGCGTGTCGAATTCGTCCCGGTTGTAGGCGATGGCCGAACCGGAGCCGCCCAGGGTAAAGCTGGGCCGCACCACGCAAGGTAAACCGATGTCAGGCAGCGCCGCGCGCGCCTCCTCCGTCGTGTGCACAATCACACTGCGACAGGACTCCAAACCGATCCCCTTCATCGCCTCCTTGAACTGCTCCCGCTCCTCCGCCTTGGCAATCACCGCCGTGTTCGCGCCGATCATCTGCACGCCGTACTGCTCCAGCACGCCGTGGCGTTCCAAATCCATCGCCAGATTCAAGGCGGTTTGGCCCCCCAGCGTGGGCAACAAAGCATCCGGCCGCTCCGCCTCGATGACTTTGGCCACCAACTCCCAGGTCAGGGGTTCAATATAGGTTCGATCAGCGGTCGCAGGATCGGTCATGATGGTGGCTGGATTCGAATTGATCAGCACCACCTCATAACCCTCCTCACGAAGCGCTTTGCAAGCCTGCGTTCCCGAGTAATCGAACTCGCAAGCCTGGCCGATGACAATCGGACCGGAACCGATCAAGAGGATCTTGTGAATGTCGTTTCTGCGCGGCACGGTTTTCCTGTAGTCGCTCGCCATGCGAGCTTGTCAAAGGGGTAAGAGACCAGTCTCTAACAGCTAAAAATCGACTAAGATTACCACGATGGGCACCGCGAGTTCAAGGGCCGGGCGCGCGTTTTTTCGGCTCCTCCCCGAAAAGGGGTGTGTCGCCAAGGATGGCGAACGGGAGGGGCTGCCAAGAAATCAGGTTCGCGTTCGTCGCAGCGGTCCCGGTTCCCGCCGCGCTGTGGCCGGTTCGCTGTGGCCGGTCTCTGACCGAGCCACCCGGCCGACCGAAGGTCTCCCATATCGGTGGAGACCTTCGGTCGGCAGTTTCGGCAGAGTCAGAGACCCGCGCCGAGCAGTGCGACGGTGATTTCTCGGCGGATGCTTAGCAGCCCGAGCGCGAAGCTACAGCCACTCGTCCCACGGCTGGCGGTACGGCCGGCGGAGCATGGCGTGGGCCTCGTCGTCGTTCGGGCAGCACTGGCCCACGGGGTCCCAGGCCACTTTGCGGCCCAGCCGCATGGCGATGTTGCCCAAATGGCAGATGGTGGTTGTGCGGTGGCCCACCTCGACCGGCTCGATCGGGTCGCGGCGCGACTTCACGGCGTCGACGAAGTCGCGGTAGTGGTTGTCGCTGACCGGCAGGTGGATCTCCTCGGGCCCGATCACCGAATCGGCGATCGATTCCGGCTCGGAGGTGATTCGCCGCGAGGCGTACTGAATCCAACCCTCGGTGCCCTCGAAGCGCGCGCCGAATCCGGGCGAATGCGTGTGGCAGATCACCTCCACGCCGTTGGCGTAGCGGGCGCGGAAGTCGGTGTGCGTGGCCGTGTTGAACAGATGTCCCTCCGGCGGCCAGACGGCGCCGTTGTCGTCGAACTCGACCGGGCCCGTGTCGTCGGCGCCCAGCGCCCATTGGACGATATCCAGCGAGTGGGCGCCGGTGTTGGTGGCCTGCCCGCCCGAATAGTCGAGGATGAAGCGAAAGCGGTAAAGGCAGCGGTCTTCGTGGTAAGGCGCTTCGGGTGCGGGGCCGAGCCACAAGTCGTAGTCCAGGCCGTCGGGCACGGGCATCGGCTGCCAGCCCGGCCCGGGACCGACCGGCGCGCCGGGCACCCAAGCAATCACGCGCTGCACCTGGCCGATCCGCCCATTGCGAACCAGTTCACACGCGCGCCGCACGGTCGGGCTGGAGCGGTACTGGCTGCCGGTCTGAAAGATCCGCTCATGCTTTCGCACCGCTTCGATCATCGCCGGACCTTCCTCGACGGTCAGCGTCATCGGCTTCTGGCAGTAGATGTCCTTGCCGGCCCGAGCCGCCATGACCGTCATCAGCGCGTGCCAATGGTCGGGGGTGACGATCATCACGGCATCGACGTCATCGCGGGCGAGCACCTCGCGAAAATCGACGTAGGCATCGCAGCCGCGGTATTGGCCGGCGCCGGTCTTCTCGGCGTAGAACGCGTTGACTTG
>SLEY01000487.1 GCA_007124535.1 Planctomycetaceae bacterium | reverse complement strand
CAGCCAGGCAGCTAGGCATGCGGCAAGCGGGAACAGGATGATGCGCATGACGTCGAACCTCCTTTCAGGTGGAAATGCCGGATTGTGTTGGCGACGGCGGGAAGCCGTTCACCGCCCGAAATGGCCAAAGAACCGGAAGTGTTCCCTGAAACACCATTTGCTGTTCCGGCATGATTCTTATGGCTCCTGGTGGTCGTGCGGCGTGCTGACCTGCCACTGCGAAAAATCGATGTTCGGCGTGCCGAGCCGTTGCGGATGTCGAGAATGTCGCCGCCGGCTATCTGCCGCATCCAGGGGTTTTCCAGCAGCGGCCAATGTTCGAGCGAGTGGACCTGGGCGACGCCGTCCACTTCCGTAGTCCAGGTACAAACGGCCATCCTAGTCGCAGAATCGCACAAGTTCAACCATCGCCGGCCGCGAACGGAAAGTCGAGGTGTCGCGGTCTTGAGAATTGTGGTAGGCTGAAGAAATGGCATCCTCCGACGATGCTGACAATAGGACCTGTGTGTGAAGTGAAGAATCATGACGGAGAGAGAAAAACCCCCGTTCGATGCGACTTTGTTTGCCGGCCTGCTGCTTGCCGTTCTGATGTCCATGCCCGCGGGCGCCCCGGGCGCGGAATTGCAGACGCCGGCGGTCACGCTGCGATTCGATCCCGCGGCCGGCTATGCGCTTTCGGAGGTGACGCACCGCGCGCATGGACTGAACTTCCTGTCGCCGCCTCCCGCCGATGCAGAAACCGAACGCGGGCTTTGGACCCTGCATGTGCGCGACGAGTTCGGCGCCGTGCGAGAGTTGACCCCGGTCCACGCGGAAGGCGCCGGCCATCACCGGGAAGACGGCGCACTGGTGCTGATGTGGCAAGGCGTCTCCCGCAAGGAACTGGCGGGATCGCTCGACGTGACGGTTCGCATCGCGCCGGCGCCGGACGGCGAGCAGACGCATTGGGACCTGGCCGTCTCGGGCCAACTGGCCGGCGCGCTGTGGCAGGTGGATTTTCCGTGCATGTACGGGGTGCGCCCGCTGCCGGAAGCGCAAATGGCGATGCCGTACGTGATGGGCATGCTGGTGCAGAACCCGGCGGGCCACATGGCGCCGGAAGACGACTTGCAGCACGTCGGCCAGGGCGGCGTCCCGGCAGGCGTGGGGGCCCGCGGGCAGCGGTCGCTCGTGTACCCGGGCCGCTTGTCGATGCAGTATTGGGCCTATTGGGGCACGCCCGAGCCGCGCGAGCCGGAACTGGCCGAGGCCGAGGGCTGGGTGCCCGAATCGGGCTGGATGATCGACCGCAGCGACGCCAGCGGGCTGTACGTGGCAGTCGAGGACGGTCAGTTGCACCGGAAGCAGTTCACGTGGGACACCGGCGCGGAGCCCGGGCTGCTGGCCTGGCGGGCCGAGCATTACCCGCCACTGCCGGAGTGGCCGCTCGGGCGGCGCGAGGCGTTGCGCCCGGTGGACTATCGGATTCCCTATCGCACGGTGGTGGCGGCGTTTACCGGCGATTATCACGAGGCGGCCGAGCGGTACCACGATTGGGCGCGCGAACAGATTTGGATGCAGCGCGGCCCGATCGACACCTGGCCGGGCGAGCGCCCGCAGCCGGGCAGCGACGAACTGGTCCGCTGGGTGCCGCCGTGGTTCCGCAAGATCGGCTTCTGGGCGAAGTTCTATTTCGAGCCGGCCAAGGTGCTGCCGGAATGGGCCGCGTACCGGAACTGGCTGCGCGTGCCCATCGCCTCGCACTACTACCGCTCTCCGCTGTCGCCGTTCGACCGGCGCTATCCGGAGTTCCTGCCCGCCACGCCGTACCTGCTCGAAGGCGTGCGCGCCGCGCGGCAGATGGACGTGCGGCCGCTGCCGTACACGAATGCCACGATCTGGGACATGCAGTCGCAGTCGTGGCTGCGTGAGGGGGGGTACGCGTCGGCGTATAAGGGTCCGGCCGGCCGCACCTACGATTGGAACCTCCGCGACAGCATCCACGCCCGCATGTGCCCCTCCACCGAGCCGTGGCAGGCGAAGATGCGCGAGGTGGGCCGCAAGCTGATCGGCGCCTACGGATTCGACGGAATGTACATGGACACGCTGCCGGCGAGCTTCGCGCAGCTATGCTACGATCCCGCCCACGATCACTCGCCGCACGGTGGCAACTACGTGGGGCACGGAAACCGGGAATTGATGGAGCGGCTGCGCGCCGACGCCCGGCGCTATCGGCCGGAGGCGGCGTTCTTCGGCGAGTGTTTCAACGAGTACCTGATCGACGTGATGGACGGCTTCCTCACGCTCGATCTTTCGCGCGCCCGGTACTACGGCGGCGAGCAGCCGTGGCCGCTCATGGCGACGGTCTACGGGCCGTACACCTTCAACTTCGGCAGCGATGCGCGGCTGCGCGGGATGAAGCCGGAGCATTTCGCGCTGCTGTACGGGCGGCAAGTGGTCTGGGGCACCCAGCCGCTGCATTCCGACCTGATCCCCGAACTCCCGGCCGCCGGCGACGTGAACTCGGAAATCTTCCGGGAATATACGCAGGCGTATTACACGGCGGGCAAGCGGTTCCTCGCCGGCGGCCGCTGGCGCCGCATCGCGGTGCGCCCGCCGGAAGGGTGGCCGGCCGCCACGGGCCTCGAACTGGTCGCGCCGGGGCACGTCTTCCGCTATCGCAGCATGTTCGGCGGGCGCAATCAGCGGATCTGGTCCGGGCCGGCGATTCTGGCCTCCGCGTGGGAGCGCGGCGGCGACCTGGGCATCGTACTGGCGAACATCACCGGCGCCGAGCAGTCGGCCGTGCTGCACTGGGACGCGGCCCGGCCCGGACTCGATCCGCAGGCACGACTGCTGCGCCTGTGGCCGGCCGATCCCGTGCAGCTGGGCCCTGCCAACGGGGAACACGAGCTGACGATTCCTCCCTGGGGCGTGCTCATCCTGGCCGGGAGCAAAGACGTTGCCGAAACCCTGCGCCACGTGGCCCCCTTGCTCGAAACGAACTTCGAGTTGGCGGCGGCCGAGCAGGGCGAGTTCCCGGCGGTCGAGGGCGCCGGGTTGGCACTCTGGGCGTGCAGCGACGCGGTCATGGAGAACGCTCTGGCGGACGGCGCCCTACAAGGCGCCTTCCATCGATACCGCTCGGACGGCAAGCTGGTGCCGTGCGTGGGGGAACAGGCCGAGGTGCGGGGCCCTCGTGCGGAGGGCCACGGCCTGCCGCGCGAGGCTGACCGCCAGCCGTTCCTACTTGCCCGCCGCCTGCCGCATCGCCTGACCAAAGGGCGTTCCGCACGGGTCCTGGCCGGCGATGCCCGGTATCTGCTGGCCGAAGTCGACGCCGGCGCCCGGCTCGAGTTCGCCGAGCCGGGGCTGGTCGTGGCAACGGACGTGGCGACCGGCGAAGTCGTGCGCGACCTGGATGAACCGGTCACGGCCGACCTTGCCCTTCCCGCCCGCGACGGCGGCCGGTTTCTGGTGGGCTACGCCGCGCCGCAAGCACCCGGCGACCATCCTGCCGGATGCTACGGCGACGCCGAGCTGTGGGCGTGCGTGCGGCCGCTGGCCGAAGCCTGGGCCCGGCTGCCGGCGGCGCCGCCAGCCGAACGCAGCCAGCGGCTGGCCGAGGTCAGCGGGCAGTTCACTGCCCTGGCGGAGGGCTTGGACGACATTCCCGAGCTGCTGGAACCGGGCGGTCCCCTGCGCGAATTGCACTCGCAAATCCAAGCACTTGTCCGCGCCCGGCTGGGCGCCACGCTGCATGCCTTCGGCGCGCATCGCTGGCTGATCCCCGGTCGGACGAAGCCGCTGCGGTTCGCACTGCTCGGCGATGCCGCTCGAACCGGCGACCGCGCACCGTTGCGACTGCGAGCGATCGGCTCGTGGCGCGACGGGCTAGGGGAGACGACGGACCCGCGCGAGGCCGAGCCCGGGCGGTTTGTCGCGGCCGTGCGGCTGGACGATGGCTTCTACGTGGAGCGGGTCGTCCCGGTGATGGCCGTCCAGGGCCTCGAAAGCGACGGCCGGCACTTCGAGCTGACCGAGTTCGTTCCACTTGAAGCCAACCGGCCGGTGGAACTGGATGCGCCGCTGGAACCGCTGGACCTCGTGGCCGGCGGAACGGGATCGTTTACCGTCACGTTGCGGAACTGGTCGCCGGAAGACTTGACCATCACGTTGGCCGGAGAGGGGCCCTCCGGATGGCGCGTGGAACCGGTCGTTTCGGTTCTGAAAGCGCCGGCGTTGTCCGACACGGAGGCCGAGTTCCGGGTGATCGCCGCGGAAGACGCCTCAACGGCCGACTACCGTTTCGGGTTCACGGCCCGTTACGCCGAGGGAACCGATACGGAGCTGCTCGCGGAACTGGCGGCCAACGTCTTCGGGCGTTTCATCCCGCTTAATGACGAAACACCCGACGCTCCGGCGGAGGAGCGCGAGACCGCGCGGGTGCGCGGCCGGCAGGTCTACGCCGCCTACGTGCGTGCGGGTGAAGCGTTCGAGGCCGAACTCCGCAGCGTGCCGATCCGCTCCGATTGGGTCACGGCGATGCGGTACCGGCTGATGGGCCCGACCGGCAAGGAACTCGCCGCCGGCGAGATCGGGCTGGGGGAAACTCAACGCTTGAACCTCCCGGTGGACGTCGCCGGGGCGCATTATCTGCATGTGCACACGGGCGAACAGGACCGCGCCACCGCGAGGGTGACCATGGCCGCACCCGGCAATGCCCAGTTGGCCACCGGAACCAGCCCCTTGACGCTGTTCCAAAGTTCCGTCACCCGGTACTTCTATGTTCCCGCGGGCGCTGCCGCCTTTCGTGTGGGGGTGCGGCCCCACGTGCGACCGGTGGGCCTGACGGTCACCTCGCCGGAAGGCCGCAGGGCGGTATCGGGCGAGTATCCGTCTCAGGGCGAGATCGAAATCGCCGTGCGGCCGGAGGAAGCCGGGCGGGTGTGGCAGTTGCGTATCGAGCCGGGCTACCAGGCCTCCCTGTGGCTGGCCGGCGAGGCCTTTCCGTACTTGTCCCTCTCTCCCGCCCGGGTGCTGCGGCCGGGGGGGCAGTGAGAGTCGACGGAGACCCATCGGACCGCCCGTAAGTTTGGTAGTGGCATGGCGGCCGTTCGTCGAGGAACTTGATACCAGGCCGGATCGGCCAGGCGAATGAGCCCACGTCGCCATCGCGGCCGCCACCTGCGGATCACGATCGACGATCCGCTTCGTCGGAGGTTGGCGGCGGGACGGGTTGGTCTTTGCGGTCGGTTCGCGTAGTACCGCGGGCATGCGGGGTTGTGGGTGCGGTGGATGGGGTTGTGGTCTGGCGAAGAATCGCCTTGGTGGCCTATAACTCCCCAACACGGGGGTGTATCAGTCATCCCATCAGCGCACAAGCATTCACGTGCATGCTTATGCGGTCGGGATTCGAGCCGAGTTGGCTTCCCAGCAGAACCTGGTACCTAGCCGCAAACTTTTCCATTTCCTGCAACAGGCGTGAGCCCGCACTTCGTTTGTGCTTAACCGATGAAAGCGGTCTTCAGGCCACGCCGCTTTCTCCTTCGCTCGGTTCTTTCCAACATGGCTGCCGAAGCCTTGCCGACGTACAGGCAATGGGGTATGCTAAGTGGCGGCAGTTAGGAGTGGCCGAATTGGCAGCACCGGTGGCCTGCCCGAGTCGGCCAAACGCATCCTGGGGGACAATGCCGATGACAACCGGGAACGATGTCGGGCTGTTTGTGGAGTTATTGCGTAAGCAGTTGGAAGAAGCCATAGCCGCCGGAAAGCGGGTAAGAATATTTTTTCAACCACTCCAATTCCATTTGAAGTCTTCCGATCTGTTCAGAACTCCACTTCGCGGACTTGCCGCTCCGCGGAGTACGGTTAACTTCGCCGATCTCGAAAGAGTTCCACCGCGCCGTCCACCAACCCTTTCTTCCAGGTTTGGATCTGGGACGGATGAACCCCGAATCGCTCCGCCAACTCCGCGACCGTCATCCGTTCCTGCACCGCCGCCAGGGCCACTCGAGCCTTGAAGTCCGCGTTCCGAGGTTTGCGTGTCTTGGCCATCTAACACTCCTTGAAGGAAATCCAGGAATTCAACCACAACCCCCACTCCGAGGCAATCCCTCTCTTGTTCCCCTGTCCAGTTTTCGGGGTCCACTTCACAGGACCGCTTGCTGCTGACTTGGTTGATCCAACGGGCGTGATCTGGGTAATGCTGCCCATCCGTTGGATCTCCCGTCCCTTGTCATCGACGGCGGAAAAATAGAGTTCCACGTTGGCAGGGGCAGGGAATTTGACAGCCCCTGATTCGCCGACCGGTACGGTTCCGTAGAGTTCCTTCACGTAATACGTCCCCCATCCGATCAGAGGATAATGATCATGAATACGGTCGCCTTCGGTGTTGTATTTCTTGGGGACTTGCCGCCAGACCCGCAGTCCGGCGACCTGGCCTCGTTCGACGCCCTGTTCGAGCAGCCCTTGGTAAATGTCCTGTACATAGAAGACTCCGAACTCTTCTTCCTGCGGCGCATGGCCCGGGATGGCATGGCCCTTGGGCCGAGGTGCGAGCGCCACCGGGCTGAACGCCGCTTCTCGCGAATCGCGGTGCAGGGGGTAGGTCAGTCCGCCGTGATCTACCAGCACGATGGACGCGCGGTCGGGGTCCTGGCCGCCATAGCTGGCCAGCGATAATTCGCGACGGAACGGCCAGGGGTCGGTATAGCCATGGCGATCGGAGCGATAGTTGCGGGTCCGCGTCCGGCGCCACTGGTCGCCAGCGGCCGGCAGCAACCCGACGTTGGTTTCGTGGGTCAGCTTGCGTGAGGCCGCGGGGTTTTCGACTCCCCGGCGCCGATCGACCAGGGCCAGGTCGGCGATGGGCACGCCGTAATGGCCCGCCATGACATAAATCACCAGGTTGCTGCCGGGGATCTGCCGAGGGGCATAAAGCGCCTCCGGCTCCGACAACGTGTTGCCATAGAACAGTTGCAGCATGCGCCCGTTGGGATGGACCGTCCATATCCCCTGCCAGGTCCACAGGGTCTTGTCCATGTACTCCCAGCGTGAGGAAAGGATCGTCCCGTCGTGCATGAGCCCCGGGGAGACGCTGCAAAGGGAATCGAAAGCGATGCGCCGGATGTCGCTGCCGTCAGGCTCGCACATGAATAACGTGAAGGCCAGGAAGTTCTGGCACATGGCGTACTGCTCGCAGCGGGTGGACGCGAAGACGATCCGGCCATCGGGATAGTACAGGGGCGTCACATCATGATAGGGGCCGTCCGTGAGTTGGCGCAGGCCCGAGCCATCGACCTCAATCTCCCAGATATGAAAGGGTTCCTGGACATCCGTTTTGTAGGTCATCAGCAATTTCCGGCCGTCGAACGACGGATGGATATCGAAGATGAAGCCGCGACTGGTGGTGAAGATCTCCCGTTCCGTGCCAGCCGGATCGGCAGGGTCGACCACCACGATCGCGGAGCCCCGATGGGTTCGCTGGCACCACATCGCGGCATTGACATTCGGGTCCAAGCCGTACCCGTTCCGGCGGACATAAGCGATTTCCGGCGTCTGATCCCGGGCACGCGTCTGCAGCATGTCATGCGTAGCTGCCCGTTTCGCGGAGATCTCGGACGCGATGCCCCTGTCCAACACCTCGCGAATCGCCGCCCGTTCCGTCTGGTTCAGCAGCCAGGAATCCGCCAAGCGTTCCAGGGGCACCGCGCCTGACGCTGGCATGGCCAGCGCCATTCCTGCCAGGCCGATCATCCAGACTCCGCACCGCACACCGTTGCTCCACGAGACCTGCATGGGTTTTCTCCCCCGTTTCACCTTCGAGCCAGAGAACCAAGAATCGTTTTCGCCGCCAGGAATGGCCGTCCTTCCAACCGTCATATTAACCTCGGCCCGGCGCCGCCGGAACCCTGCTGGCGTTCCCCGACCCGATTCTTCCAGAGTCTCGCCGCCTCGCCTTCCGGGGGGAAAGCAAAGCCGGGCCAGCCCCCACCGGGCAGGAACGCAGTTCGTCGTTCGTGGTTCTCCGTGCTCGTTGCGGGGAATCGTGGGGCGGTGGGGATGGCCGGCGGCTTGAACGAGCGGCTTGTGGATTCTTCAACTGAGCGTGATCAAGATAAACGCCGGATAATCGGCAAATTCTGATCAATTTCTTTGATGGTACCAAAAAAATCCCCTCGAAGAGCTTGATCGCTGGATCGAAGTCTTCGAGGGGGGGACTCCATGTTGTTGTTTGCCTAAAACTCTGGAGTACTTCCCATGGATCATCGTTTGCCCACCGGTGTCAGCTTTTGGCTGTTTTTGCTTTTGGTGGATAAAGACTTGGCCGAGACGGCTCGGCAGAGGGGGTGCGGGTGCGGTGGTCGGCTGCACGTTGCGAATTACCGGCGCAAGCCGCGAGGCGGTCCGGATAAGCTGCGCCTGGAATGCTGCTACCGACTGAGCTTCTGTTGCGACCGCGACGGTTGCCGGAAAAGGAGGACGCCCCCGTCGGTGCGCTTCCTCGGCCCGAAGGTCTACCTCACTGCAGTGGTCGTGCTG
>SLEY01000624.1 GCA_007124535.1 Planctomycetaceae bacterium | reverse complement strand
TCAATACTACCGCTCGGCCCCCCGCCTGCTGGCCGATCTGGCCGAAGCCGGCTTGACCCTGGAATGAACTCGCTTCGCGTTCGCTTGGTTGGGATGGCGGTCCGGAACGGAGGTTGGAAGGCGGTCCGGCTCGCGACGGCCGCCATGTCGCCTCCCGCAAATCACAATTCAGGACGGGAGGCGGCGAACCCGGCGAAGCGTCCACCGATTCACGGAGGTGATGGTGATCCGTAACATTCGCATCTACCAAGAAATTACGGTCGCGTTCGTTGCAGCTGTCCCGATTCCCGCCGCGCTGTGGCCGGGTCTCTGACCGAGCCACCCGGCCGCCCGGAGGTCTCCCGTATCGGTGGAGACCTTCGGTCAGCGGTTTCGGCGGGGTCAGAGACCCGCGCCGAGCAGTGGAATATGCGAGTGTCGCACTGGGATATGCGAGTGGTGATTGCTCGGTGCTTGGTGGGGTCATCCGGTGCGTTTCGCACTCGTACTCGTACTCGCACTCGTACTCGATCGACTCGTTGGCCGAGGTCTGCGTTCGTTGGATCAACCGAGTCAGCAGCGACAGAATCCGTCTTCAATCGGATTTACCACGTCGGTTATACCGCCCGCGGTCAGGTTTGTCCGGTTGGGACTCGAGTCGTAGAACGGAATTCATTCCGTTTCCCGCGGCAGGAACGGAATGAATTCCGTTCTACGATGGACCGTTCTGACCACGGGCGGTATAAGTGCAGACCTTCGGATCACTTAATCGGCAATTTTCGCCAAGGTGCAGGCGAAATCAAGACGGACCGCTAACTTGTCCCGACAACGGACCTTGGCCTCCAGAAAAAACGCATCGGCCAACCGTTCCTTCAGACGCACTTCCATCTCGATCCGGTCGCCCGGACGCACCATCCGCTTGAATTTGATGTCATTCATCCGAGTCGCCACGGGCACATCGCCCGAGTGGATGAGTTCGGCCAGCAGCAACGCGCCCGCCTGCATGGCGCTTTCGCACAGGATCACACCGGGGACCAGCGGATAATCGGGGTAGTGCCCCTGGAAAAAAAACTCGTCCGCCCGGAACGTCTTGGCGCAAACGATCGTTTGCGCGTCCTGGCGAAGGATTTCATCCACCAGCAACATGGGCGGTCGATGAGGGATTTTGGCTTGGATCGCTTCGGTGGTCATTCATTTCCCTGCTACGACGGAAGAAGTCCTACGGGGGGTGCTCGGGGGCATCAGCAGCGAGTCGACGTCGTTTGCCACGATGACCCCATAGTTGATTGCCCCCAACCAGCCCGACATGATAATGCCCACACTTCCCGCGTGGTAGAGTCCGTGGACCTGGGTGGGCAACGCCCGGCTGACGCCCAAACCCTCGAATTTGGTGCCAAAACTGGCGCCGCCAACATGTTTGGTATAACGTTCAAACGTTAAAGGCGTCGCCGCCTCGACCCATTCAATCCGCTCCCGGCAACCGGGGACGTATTTCTCCAGGGCCTCCAAGCTGGTCTCGATCAGCTCGCGCTTGGCCGCCTGATAGGCGTCCGGGCTCAGATGCTTCCAGTCTTCATACCGGGCGTTCGTGCTGGCCACGATCGCATGACGGGGCCGACCCTGCGGACGCGTTCGCGGATAGTAAAAGGAAAACGTGCGGCTGGTGATCTGGGGACTCAACAACAAATCGGTCCGGAATTGCTCGGCCGTCGAACTGAACAGCAGATCCCCCGTCGATTCGTCAATCGACTGGTCCGGTTTCAGGGCCATGTACACTTGCGTGCTGGAAGTGTTCAAGCGGACCTTGCGAGCCTGTTCCAGAAAATCGGGGTCGAAATGCGAGGTCTCCATCAACTGGAAGATCGTGGCACGCAAATTGGCATTGGAAACCACCGCCCGCGCGCCGATCGTCCGCCCCCACACGCGGACCCCCGATATCCGGCCGTGCTCGACCAGAATCTCGTCCGCCTCGCAACGAATACGGACATCGACGCCGTTGCGGCGCAATTCCTGATGCATCAGCGACATCAGGCGGTCAGTTCCCCCCTGAAAAATGTATACCCCCTTCGACATGAAATTCGAAAACACGATGCCGTACGTCAGCGCCGGGTCTTCCAGCGTCGATCCGTTGGCATACACAATCGGTTCCATCAACAACCGCACGATGTCCCGTCGCCCCGGAAAGAAGCGTTCGAACAACTGGCCCACCGTCTCCTGCTGGTCGCCGTAGAAGTTCATCCCCCGGGCCGTGTCGAAGAACGCTCGGACCGTCTCCGCCGCCACGCCAAATCGCTCGACCAATAACCGCGTAAAGTCTTCTCGATCGTAGGTCGTGGTCAACGAAAACATGGGGTTGTCAAAACGGACCCGCTCCAGGGGGACGATCTGGTCGGCAATCTCCCGGTTCCAGTAGCGGCGGCAACTCTTGATCATGCCCACCGGAAAGCCATGCAGAGAAATGTCGAAAATGTGTCCACCGGGCCGCCGAAACCAAGTCGCGAGACCACCTAATTTGTAGTGCTGCTCCAATAACAACACCCGGTGCCCCGCTCGTCCCAGCAGGTTCGCGGCAGTCAGCCCCCCTAAGCCGCTACCGATCACCACCACATCGTAACGATCCCGAACTCCCTGCAAAAAATCTCTCGGCATAACCTCGGCTCATTCGTCCTTCAAACAGTGTTGGTTCGCAATCGAAATGCCGCTGACGATCGAGCCGACGATGCCGACGAAGCCCTGATCGGTGCCGCACAGGAAGACATTTTTCAGATGCGTGGCCCCGTCCAGCCGTTTCTCCGGAGCCCCGTAGACCGCGCCGCTGTCATGCCAGGTGAAGCGGTGGATGGTGCGGGGCGTGAACATGTCGGTATCGATGACGTGGGCCCGGTAGTCGGGCACAAATCGCACGGCCGACTCCAGCGTGCGATCGTACCAGCGAAACTTCTCCAAAGCATACTGTTCGTCATTCAGCGCGGTCCACCGATCGTAATTGGCCAGCGCGGTGATGCGGATGATTCCGTCGGGCAAATCGCCCTCGGAGGCATCGTAGGCGTAATTGTTCGGTGAACAGACCACTCCGGTGCGGAGATCGCAAAGCTGCTGCTCGGGCTGCTCCCAATGGAATTCGGGCGAATCGTTGAAAAAGACGATCGTCTGCTCATGCCCCAAATCCCGGGGCTGCCGGTCCAGGATGGACACGGTTTCAATAAAAGAAAGCCGGCCCGCGTCGTCCGGATCGACTTCCGGTACGTCCTCGCACATGCGGAGCGTCTCGACCAGTCCGGCGGAAGAGACGACGCGACGAGCCTCCAGGGTGTCGCCGTTGTCCAACTGGACGCCCGTCGCCCGCTGGTTCTGCACCAGGATCCGGGCGACGCCGCTGCGCAGGCGAAGTTCCCCGCCTAACGATCGGAAACGGCGGACCAGATTCTTCAAGATCGGCCGGACCCCTCGGAAAGGTCTGGCAAACCCTTCCAAAAAGATGCTCCGGAACATGATGCAGAACTGCCCCAGAGCCATATCTCTCTCGCGGGGGTTTCCATACCACATCAGCGGGCATAACAGCATTTCGATCAGCAGCGGATCGCCCAGCCGTTCCCGCAGCACCTCGCGCGCGGAAACCCGGAAATCCTGCTGGCGCAAGTCGTCATAGTCGATCAGCTCGCGGAGCAGTCGGCGAAAGTTGTCTTTCTCGCGAGGAAAGGTGGCGGCGATTTCCGAAGTTAGTAATTCGATCTCGTTGCCGAATTTTAGCCGCACCCCCGGAAAGGCGATTTCCGAACCGATCTGGGGCGCCAGGGCAAAATCGTCCCAGCGGAAGCGCAATTGGCGGAGCAAGCGGGCCAGCGGGCCCCGTTTGGTCCCCTTGGGCGTGAAGTTCGTCACCGCATGCAAGCCGACATCGTAGTCGCGCCCCCGTAAACGATAAAACGAATTCAAACCGCCGATCGTCCAATGGCGTTCCAGGATGCACACGCGCTGGTCGTAGTAGGCCAAGCGGATGCCGGCAGCCAAGCCGGACATCCCGGCGCCGATAATGATCGTGTCGTACATCCGCAATCGCCGCTCCGCCCCCGGGCCCCGCCGCGTCGGCGTGGGGACCGAACGCTACAGGTCCTTCATCAGAGGTTCCAGGTACTTGACCGTACTGGCCATGCTGACCAGCTGGCCGTACTCCTCCTCGGGAATCTGAATCCGATGACGCTTGCGCAATTCCATCACGATGTCCAGGAAATCCATGCTGTCCAGTTCCAGCTGTTCCCGAAATGCCACGTCGTCCTGCAGGTCGCTGAGATCTTCATCCGGAGCGATATCCTCCAGGATCTTGAGGACCTCGTTCCGTATGTCGCCGGATTTCATGCTGGCATGCCTCCTTCGCGTCTCTTTGAATGGCAAACACAACCGGGCGGGCCGGTGCGTCAAGTAAACCGTTTGATGATGACCACCGAATTGATTCCCAGCATTCCGAACGAGTTGTTCAGGATATACGTGGGCGGGTCGATTTCACGGGGCTGGTTCAATACCAGCCCGTCCAGTGCACATGCGGGATCCAGTTCGTCCACATTGATCGTCGGATGGCAGATGCGATCCTCGAAGGACGGCAGATTCCCTGCCAGCTCCAGGGCACCCGCGGCCCCCATGCAGTGACCAATGTAGCTCTTCGTGTTGTTGATTACGGTCTTCGGGGCATCGCGGAACACCGTCCGCAACGCTTCACATTCCTGCACATCGCCGGTGGTCGTCCCGGTTGCATGCGAGCTGACCAGATCGATCTGTGCCGGTTCCAATCCGGCCCGCCGCAGCGCCAAGGCGATGCACTCGGCCTGGCGCTGGGGATTGGGCAGGACGAAATCGGTGGCGTCGGTGTTCATCGCATACCCGGCCAGTTCGCCGTAGATGCGGGCCCCCCGCCGCCGCGCGTCGTCCAAGCGTTCCAGCGTAAAACAACACCCCCCCTCGGCCACGACGATGCCGTTGCGGGCCACATCAAAGGGCCGTGAAGCCCGAGCCGGGTCGGGATGCTCCGCCAGAGCCCCCTGGCTGCGAAAACTGGCAAAAATGCCGAACGTGTGAATGCTCTCCGAGACGCCTCCACTGAGCGCCAGATCGCATTCGCCCAGACGCAACATCTGGGCCCCCTGAATCAACCCCGCATTGCCGGCCGCACAGGCCGCACCGACCGTGTAATGCGGGCCAATGACGCCCAGGTTCAGTGCGACTTCGCCCGCCGGATTGTTCGCCACCGTCCGCGGATTGTGATGGTGGGACCAGAAACTGGTGTCGTAATCGTAACCTTTCAGCTCGTAAATCTCGTTCTCCGTCTCGACGTTCCCATGTTCGGTCACGCCCAAATAAATCCCCACCCGCGAGGGGTCTATATTAGGCCAGTCGATCCCCGAGTCGCGGACGGCCTCGTTGCAACAATAGATCCCAATGCTGCCGGCACGCGTGCCCCGCCGCCGCTCTTTCCGCGCCTGGTAGCGCCGTTCCTCAAAATCGCATATGCCAGCCAATGTCTTGCCGACGTAGCGGATCTCATAGTCGCGCACGCCACTGACACCGTTCAGCAGGTTGTCGCGGAACTCGGCCAGCGAGTTCCCATTGGGGGCAGTCAAGCCGATCCCGGTCAACACGATGCGCTGGTCATCGGGTAACGAATTCGTCACGATCATACAGGGTGGTCCCCGGAGTAGTTCGATGGTTCGAAGAAACCCATGAAACTACCCATTTCTACACGTTTTGACAAGCGCCCTGACTTGCCGAATCAGACGTCGCTCGCCGCCAGGTCCGCCGCCAGCCGCCGCATGCCTTCCGCCGTGGAAATTTGGGGCGAGTAGGCGAAATCTTCGCGTGCGCGACGGATGTCGAAGTAGTGATCCTTAGCCAACTGGGCAGCCAGAAATCGGGTCATCCGCGGCTCGCCCCGCAAATGAAATGCCCCGTAAACCGCTTCCATCGCTGCGCCAATACGCCACGCCATTCGAAAAGAGATCCCGCGAGTGATGGGAGGAATGTTCGCCAAATGAAGAATCTCATTGATCCAGTCCCAACAATTGACCGGCTCACCTTGGCTGATGAAATACGCTCGCCCCCCAGCCGAGCCGCCGTCCCCCAGCGCGTCGGCCGCCTGCAGATGGGCGGCCGCCGCATTCTCCACATAGACCATGTCAATCTGGTTCCGCCCGTCACCCACGCGCCGCAAACGGCCCTCGCGAGCACGCTGTAACAACCGCGGGATCAAATGCCGATCCCGGGGACCCCAGATCAAATGCGGTCGCAACGAACACGTCGACAACCCGTCCTGGCCATGCGCCCGCAGAACATGCTGCTCGGCCAATGCCTTCGAATGCGGATAATGGCACAGCCATTTGGTCGGGTAAGGGACCGATTCGTCCACCCCCCGCTGGTCGCCCCCGTCAAACGTGACACTGGGACTGCTGGTGTACACCAGCCGGGGGACTCTGTGCTGCGAACAACCGGCGATGATATTGCACGTGGCCAGCGTATTGATCGAATGGTAATGCTGCCAGGGTCCCCAGATTCCGGCAACCCCGGCGGCATGATAGACGACGTCCCTGCCCTCGCAAGCAGCCGCAGCCACCTGCGGGTCTCGCAAATCGCCCTGGCGGCATTCGGCGCCCCACCGTTCCAGCTGCGGATAATGGCCGCGCGCCACACAACGCACTTGGTCGCCGCGCTCCAATAACTGCTGGACAAGGTATTGGCCGAGAAACCCGCCCGCTCCCGTGACCAACGCACGCATCAGGATTCGATCCTCAAACCCGGCAGACTCTGCCGCAATTCGCCCACCATTTCCTGGCTGACCATCGTAAAGGACAGGTTCAAATACTGCAGATTTTCCAGTCCCTTGATGTATTCCAGCCCGGCATCGCTGATATTGGTCTCCCCCAGATCCAGCCATTCCAGCTGTTCCATGCCCGCCAGATGCTGCATGCCGTCGTTGGAGATGTCGGTCTGGTTCAAATTCAACCGCCGCAAATTCGTCAGATTGCTGATCGCTTCGAGCCCCTCGTCGCTAACCCAGGTGGCCCAGAGCCCCAAATCTTCCAGACTGGTCAAATGGGCGATGTGCGTCAAACCCTCGTCCCCGATGTCGGTCTCGTTCAGATCCAACTTTCGCAACTCCGTCATGTCGGCCAAATGGGCCAGACCATTGTCGGTGACGCGGGAATCTCGGATCTCCAGGACCCGCATGCCGGTCATTTCTTTCAAGGCTTCCAGACCGCCATCGCCGATCTGCGTCCGGAAAAAATTGACCTCGCGCAACGGCAGACCCGCCAGCAGGGCCATTCCCTCGTCGGTCACCGCCGTGTCCTGCACCCCCAAAACCTGCAGCCGCTCGAACTGGGCCACATATTGCATGCCCTCATCGTCGATCTGCTTGCCAAACAACCGGAGTGAACGCAGATTTTCCAGACCCTGAAGATGTTCCAACGCCTCGTTGCTGACCAGATTGCACTCCCGCAGATCGATCAGTTCCAACGTGGTCTTGTCACTCAGTTCGGCCAGCGCCTCGTCGGTGACGAAAGTCCACGCCAGATGCAAACGCCGCAAACGGGGCAGCTGAGCAATCGCCCGCATCCCGTCGGCAGACCGTACATCGGTACGATCCAGGCGCAGTTCCTCCAGATTCTCCAAATCGACCAGATGCGGCATGCCCGCATCGCCCACCCGGCACAAACCCAAATCCAATACCCGCAGGCTGCTCAGCTGACCAATGGATTCCAATGCCGCGTCGGTGATCTGGGGCCGCCCGACACGCAAACGCTCCAGCCGCTTCAACCCGATCAGCTTCTCCATGTCCTCGTCGGATACCGTACTGCCCTCAAAGTCGATGGTCACGATCTCGTCATCCGCGTCCCGCGTCAAACTGCCATTCACCGCCTCGACCATCTCCGCCGCAGCTTCCAAAACCGACGCCTCGCTCCGCTCCGCCGGTTCCTCCACCGGCTCGTCCACCGGCGGGACCGGCGCATCCGGAGGAGCTGTTGGCGGGGCCGGATCTGCGCAACCCACCAAGCTGGATACTACAAAAACACCCAATACAACCATCCACAGCCGACTTCGTAACGTCGTAACCACCACTTCTGTCTCCCTAACGAGGAGGATTCCACGGATAAACCGCGCCGATAGTTTCCAAAAGACATCCGTGTGGGAAGCCGACAAAATCAACGTCGCGCCACGCACACGAGGAGCATCCAGCCTACTGGACAAACTGGCGGATGACAATGTAGGGTGCGGAATTTGGACCCGTCCCCTCGACCCCCGCCACACCATGCATGCCTACCTCACACAATTGATGTTACGCTTGGCAGCCGGTTTGGGCCAACTGCCGCAGGCGTTCCGCCATCGCCATGCCGCTTATTTGAGGGAGGCTCAGCAGCCCGATGGAGGTTTCGCCGGTCGCGAAGGCGATAGCGATCTGTATTACTCCAGTTTTGGACTTCGGGGCCTTTCGCTTTTGGGCCAGTTGTATGGACCGCCTGCCGAACGTGCCGCCCAATTCCTGAGGTCCCGCTTGTCCCGATACGAAACGGTCATCGATTTGGTTTCGCTGGTTTACGG
>SLEY01000630.1 GCA_007124535.1 Planctomycetaceae bacterium | reverse complement strand
TCTACTTTTCTGGTGCAACTCGTAAGGAGCCAAACCGTGAAACGAGGGTTTTCTCATCCGTTCGTGACGCCCGGGAAGGGGTTCACGCTGGTCGAACTCTTGGTGGTGATCGCGATCATCGGGATTCTGGTTGCGCTGCTTTTGCCGGCCATTCAGGCGGCTCGTGAAGCGGCGCGGCGGGGTCAGTGTGCGAACAATTTCAAGCAGACCGCCCTGGCGCTGCACAACTATCACGACACATTCAAGGCTTTGCCCCCCCCGGGAACGCGGTGGAACCGCCAGCGCGGCGATGATGACAACAATGGCAGTTTCGGGCCGAACAGCTCGAGCAACGCCCATTCCTGGTTGGTGTCGACGCTGCCGTTTTTGGAGCAGCAGGGATTGTCGGATCTCTATTGGGCCGGCGTTTTGGAGATGCCAAGTTATGGGGCATGGTATCGGATTCGGGACACACGTTCTGCTCAGCCGACCATGTGGGAAGCTTTACAGACACCGTTGCCGAATCTGGTGTGTCCCAGTGACGGCGGCTTGAAAGAACCCTGCAAGCTGTCGTCCAGTTCGGAGCCGGGGATGCCGCGGGTCAACGTGGCGGTCAATGCCAGCGCGGGGAACGCTTTTTCTTGGGGCAATAATGCGACGGCCGGGATTCGCGCCCCCTTCAGTTTCAATTATCCTCGCGGATATGCCAATGGCTGCAATTTTGCGGCCGTCCGCGATGGCACCTCGAACGTCGTGCTGCTGGCCGAGATCATTCGGGCGGATCGCGAGCGCGACACGCGGGGGGCTTGGGCGTATGCGACGGGCACGTTCATCAGTGGGGGCGCGCGGACGGATCTCCGCTACCTGTTCACCCCCAATGTGAATGCGTTGAACAACGACTGCCGCGACCGCCCCGGGCGTTGCAGCAGTCCGCGCAGCCCGGACCGGCAGCTGCGCTGCAGCGGCAGCGACAGTTCCCGCGGGGGCAACGCCTCCCGCAGCCGGCACCCCGGTGGCGTCCACGTGACGATGGTGGACGGCTCCGTGCACTTCATCAACGAGGACATTTCCCTGGCCGAATGGCTGCTGATGTTGGCCAAGGGAGCCGAGGGAGAATTGGACAGCCGCATCCGCAACTCGGAGATGCGATGCGTATCGTTGTAGTTTTCAGACCCGGGACACGTCCCCCACAAATAGAAAACGAGGAACTGGTATGAGTCGATGGATGCTTTGCCTGGCAGCACTTGCCTGGATCGGTTGCGCGGAAGGGCCCGTGGTGGACCATTCCCGCGACCCGGATATGTTTGCCTTTGACGTCAAGGAGGTGACCGCGCACAGCGTGGCGGAAGCTCGGGTATCCGACGAACCGGCCGATGCTCTGTTCAACCTGGTCGATATGCTGGAGAACCTGGGGGCTCAGCCCACGGGAGCGCACATGGGTCTTTATCAAGAGATTCGCGCCTTGGCGACCGAGATCTATGAGGATGCGCAGGAGGTGGACGGTCGCCCGGAGGAGCTGGAAGAACGTTTGGACGAACTCTGGGCGCTGGCGGAGCAGTTGCCGGGTGACGTCGACGTGGAGGATATGGAGCCCGAGGAAGACGACTAGGCGGAACCGGACGCTTGGCGCGGCTGCGGTCCCGTGCATTCACCACCCGCACCCCGTGGGTGGTGGATGCTCTGCTGCAGTGTCCACAGCAGGTCGCGAACCAGAAAGGGTTTTGCCAGCGGGGTGGATGCGCCCGCTCGCCCCATCCGTTGAGAATCGTCGTAACGCAGAAAATCCAGCAAGGGGATCACGGGGGCCGGTCGATAGGCGGTGACCAGTTCGGCCACCGAGTCGGCTTCGTCGGGATCGCCTCCCCGGCCGTTGAACAGGACGGCCCTCGCTCCGGAGCAGAAGGCGGGGCGGTTCGGCGGTTGCCAGAGCGTGGCGTAGCCACCGGCGCGACAGGCGTCGCTTAAGCCTTCGAAGTCCACCCATTGCCGGGCATGAATGACCACCAGACCTTGCCCGTGCGGCCAAGGGGCGGTGGTCGTTTCTTCCAGCACGTCGCTGGCCGAGGCGGTTCGCGGCAGTTGCCAGGTGCTCCAACCGGTCTGGCTGGCGGCCAGTTCGACGGCCAAGCGGCATTGCCACTGGTGCCAGAAGATGCGTGGGACGCCGGGCCAAGGGTGTCCGGTCCGCGTTTCGCCCTCGCACCAACTGCCCAGCAGCACGACCAACCGTGCCAGCGGCGCCCGGGCATGCAGTTGCTCGATCTGATCCCGGGAAAAACGGCCCGGGCGCGCTTGGGCCAGCAACAGCACCTGGGGCGGGGTTCGCGTTTCCAGCCGGTCGCAGGCGGCGGTGATCCCGGGGGCCCAAGCGACCCGGGCGTGGTGCTGCAACCAGCCCAGGGCGGGAGCGAAATCGCGGTGGGTGATGTCCCCCACGATCAGAACCGACCGCTCGCTATGGCCGCGGACCGCCTTCAAATTGGCCGGTTGCTTCATGACGGCTCCCCGGGCGACCCGGGGCTCCCACCCGACGGTCAATCAAACAAATCCCGCTCGCGCCGGGCAATCCAAGCGTGTGCCGCCAACGCATCCTCGGCGTCGCGGATCCCCTCCAGGAAGTCGGCATCGCTCAACATGCGGCTCAGTCGGGCCAACGTTCGCAGATGGACCTGATCGTCCGTCGAGCAGATCAGAAAGAACACGTCGGTCAGGGTCTGACCGCCGAAGGGCAGACCTTGATAGGTTCTTCCCAAAGCCAGCACGGGTTCGGCCAGGATGCCGGGTATCGGGCGTCGCGGGTGCAGCAGGGCGACGCCGATGTCCAGGGCCGTCGGATGCAGGTTTTCCCGTTCCCGAACCGCCTGAGCCACTTTGTCGGGATCCCACAGCAGGCCCGTATTCGCAGCCAACTGGGCCATCTTATCGATCACGGAACCTCGGGTGCGCGCTTTCAGCGGCACGGCGATGGCGGCGGTGGGGAGCAGATCGGCGATACGGACGGTTTCCGCCGTTCCGCCGGCCCGTTCCAGCACGGTTTCGACCCGTTCGAGTTCTTCGTCATCGGAGACGCCGATACGATCCTCCAGCCAATGGTGGATTTCGGCTTCGGAAAACCGCCATTTCCCCCCGATCTTGCGGCCCGGCAGACGGCCACGATCAGCCATCCGCGCGACTTGCGTGGGGGTCAGGTGGAGGTAGGTCGCGAGGCTGTCGAGATCAAAATCTTTCGAAACCATCCGTATTCACTGCCAGAGAACTGCCCCCGGTTGGTGGGCCCGACGGGACCCGGAACCGGAACGCTGGAATCCACGGTTATTGTTGCCACAAGAGGCCCTCGTTGTCCAGCCCCGATCCCCCCTGGAAAAATGCGGCGTCTTGCCGTATAAATTGGCAGCTTGCCGTCTCGAATCACGACCAGGATGCCTGTGAGTCTGAATTACCAGCTTATCTCGACCTCCTCCCAGTTGGAGCGTTTCTGCGAGCGCGCCCAGCGAGCCGCAACGATTGGTTTCGACACCGAATTTGTGTCCGAAGACCGGTATCGTCCGGAACTCTGCCTCGTCCAGGCGGCCATTCCGGGGGAATTGGTCGTGATCGACCCGCTGGCGATCCGGGATCTGCAGCCGTTTTGGGAACGGGTTGCTTCGGGCGACCACCGAACGCTTGTCCATGCGGGTCGCCAGGAGGTGAAGTTTTGTTTCGAGGCGACGGGCAAGTGTCCAACCGGGTTATTCGACATGCAAATCGCCGCGGGGATGGTGGGATGCGAGTACCCGGCGGCGTACAGCACGTTGATTCAGCGACTGCAGGGCCAGTCGTTGGGCAAGGGCGAGACGCGGACCGATTGGCGGCGGCGGCCGCTCTCACCGCGCCAGTTGGATTATGCGGTGCGGGATGTGTTGTATCTGGAGCCCCTTTACAACACGCTGATCAGCCGACTGGAGAAGATGGGCCGTCTGGAGTGGTTTTGGCAGGAGATGGCGGATTGGCAATTGCGGGTGGTCCAGTCGGATCACGGCGAGCGTTGGCGGCGGATGCCGGGGATTTCGGGGTTCTCGCATCGCGCTCTGGCGATTGTGCGGGAACTCTGGTTATGGCGAGACGCGGAGGCCAAGCGTCAGGATCGGCCACCGCGGCGGATTTTGCGCGACGACCTGATCGCCGAATTAGCCAAGCGGGGCACGGCGGACGTGGCGTCGGTGCGGTCGATCCGGGGAGTGAATTATCGCGACAAGAAGCGTTATCTCGACGCAATTTCCGAGGGCATCGGTCGCGCTTTGGAGTTACCCGAGAAGGAATTGCCGCGTCCGGCCCGTCGAAAGACCGGTCGCCCGCGGTTGATGCTGCTGGGCCAGTTCCTGGCGACGGCGTTGAACAGTGTTTGCCATGCTCAGCAAGTGGCCCCCGGTTTGGTCGGCACGGTGGAGGATGTGCGGGATCTGATCGCCTATCATTTACGGCTGGAGAATTCGGAAGGCGATCCCCCCCCTCCTCTGGCTGCCGGTTGGCGAGCTGAAATCGTGGGCAACACGATCCAGGAGGTGCTGGCGGGGAACTTGGCGATTCGTGTCGGGGACCCGCTGGCGGACCATCCGTTGTGTTTTGAACGCAATGGTCAATCGTTTTCGGCGCAGGCGTCTTTGGATTGACAGCGGGGGCGTTGCTCCCTATGATCTTCGCCGGACCATGTGCCGCGGTGGTGGTCGCGTCCCGGGAGTCGGAGAACCAAGCATGTCGTTTCTGAGTGGATTGGAACATATTGTACGCGAGGGGGAGTTGCTGGCGCCGTATACCTGGCTCCAGTTGGGCGGTCCAGCCCGTTATTTCGCGGAACCGACGAACCGGGACGAACTCTGCCTTCTGGTTCGCCGTTGCCGCGAAGAGGATCTCCCCGTGGGGTTGTTGGGTGGCGGCTCCAATTTACTTGTCCCCGACCAGGGCGTTCCCGGAATGGTGATCTATTTGTCCTCGGCCGAATTCGCGCGGGTCCGGGTGGACGGCCCGACGGTGGTAGCGGGCGGCGGAGCCAAACTGGCCCATCTGATCGCCACCGCCGTGCGCGAAGGGCTGGGAGGTCTGGAGCAACTGGTCGGAATCCCTGGTACGGTGGGGGGGGCTTTGCGCGGCAATGCCAGTTGTCATGGCACGGATATCGGCCAGTGGACCCAGTCGGCCGCCGTGCTGACGCATGCCGGCGAAGTCGCGGACCGGGACGGCGAGCATCTGGTCTTCGGCTACCGGGAGAGCAGTCTGGACGAACTGGTGATTTTGGAAGCCCGATTCCAGCTGGAGCCAGGCGACTCGGTGGAATTGACCAAACGGATGCAGAAGCAGTGGATCGTGAACAAAGCGGCCCAACCGTTGCAGGATCAGCGCAAGGTGATGGTCTTCCGCGACCCCGGCGGTGTTGGCGCCGCCAGTCTGATCGAACAAGCCGGACTGAAATCCGCGCGGGTGGGGGGCGCTGAGGTCAGCGACCGGAACGCCAATTACATTGTCGCGCAGAACGAAGCGACCAGCCAGGACGTGCTGAAGTTGATCGACTATTTGCGCGAGCGGGTGGACGAACGACTGGGAGTGGAATTGCAGCCATCGGTCGATATGTGGTAGTTAGTAACCCCCATCGCGCGGATGCAAGGAGGCTCCAGCGATGAACGCAGCTCGCCGAACCAAACAGGAATCTTCCTCGCCCGTCACCGATGGAGCGTCCGCGGACGTCGAGCCGGTCAGCTGGATTCGTCTGTTGGCGATCTGTGGGGTCCTCATCTTGGTCATGCTCGGCGTCGGCTACGACCTGTGGACTCGCTGGGGCCCGACGATTACGTCCCAGCGGGAATACCAGTTGCGGCCCGAGTATATCGAAATCACGCCTCCTCCGCCGTGGATCCAGGCCAATGTGCATGCCGAGGTGGTCCGTGATGGCGGCTTGGTCGGTCTGTCCATTCTGGAACACCAGTTGACGGTGAAAGTGGCTCAGGCCTTTGCCATGCACAGCTGGGTCGAGCAGGTCACCCATGTCAGCAAACAGAACCATCCGGCCCGCGTGACGGTCGAACTCAAGTATCGCCGGCCGGTGGCGATGGTCGAAGTGGTTGTGGATCAGCAGCCCGGGTTATTGCCGGTGGACGCCCACGGCATCTTGCTGCCCCCCCAGGATTTCTCAATGGAACAAACGCGGGATTACTTGCGGATTGCCGTCCCGCATGCCGTGCCCAGCAGCCCGGTGGGCAGTCCCTGGGGCCAAACGGAGGTGCATGAAGCCGCCCGGATTGCCGCGATGTTTCGAGAGCACTGGAGGGCCTGCGGCCTGTACCGGATCCAGTTGGTCCCTGCCGGGTCGGCCGATTCCACGCAGATCCACCCGGTTTTCGAGTTACACAGTCGGAGCGGGGCGGCCGTGATTTGGGGCTGGGCGCCGGACAGTGATGACGAAGACGAAATGCGGAACGCGCTGGCCAAAGTCGCCAAGATCCTGGAATACGTCCAAGCTCACGGTTCCCTCGAGGATGCCTCGCCCGGCACCCATCTCGACCTGCGCGAACACGTGCCGCCCGGCGCCCGCACCGCCGAGCGTTCCCGGTAAGCCTCCCCGAAAAAACGACGGTCCAACCCGGGCGTTCGATTTGTGCGTGTCAAGACCAAAGTGTTCCCTCCCCGTATTGTGCTGAATCGCTCGTGACGTTCCAAGCGTACAAGACGGGGGGAAAACGGTACCAACCGAACACTCCCGGCGCTAGGCCCGGGGTCCGGTATCTGTCCTGTCGATCGGTGACTGCGAAACCCGGCCGTGGTCATCCACATACACCGTGGATTCCTGCACATCGCGGTCGATCCGTCCCCCGGCGATAATGCTCTTCCGGATCCTCACCCCGGCGGCGATTCGTTGAGGATTCTGTTGAAGCTGTTCGTCCAACGGCAACTCCGTGCCATCTGCCTGGCGCACCGAATAGCGTTCCCACAGTACCGAATGACTGATCTGCGCTCCCTGTTCGATCGCCCATCCATCCCCAATGATGGCGTACGGACCCAACTTCACACCGGCTTCGATCTGACAGTGGTTACCGATCACGACGGGCGGAGTGATGTGGATCTTCGACAGATCCGCATCCGTACCGCGGCCGAGATACCCCCAGGAAAATGCGTCGTAAGGCAACTCCACGCGCAAGTCCCCGTCCAGGACGGCTTCGTTCACGCTCAGGTAGTCCCGTTTCTGACCCACGTCATGCCAGGCGCCGTCATACTGCACTCCCATCAGCCGATTGTCGCCGGACAGTCGCAGGTAGTCCAAGCGTCCGAGCAGCGCCGGAAAGACGTGCTTGCCGAAATCGTAGAACGGCTCTGCCAGGTCAGGATCGGCGGGGGTGCGGCACGCATCCAATTCGGCCAGCAGCCGGGTTTCGATCAGGTAGATCGAGGCATTATTCAAGTTGCTGGGCGAGAGCGGATCCTTTTCGCGGAAGTCCTTCACCGGGCCTGCCTGTGACAACGGTTTCCGCCGCTTCTGCGGGTGCTTCAAGACCACCGTGCCGAAATCGCCGCGGCGTTCCCAAGCAATGGGCGTCAAGACCATCGTCACCGCGGCGCCTTGTCGGCGGTGCCAATCCAGCAGTTCCTCCAGTTGTTCGGCGTCGAAGTTCGTCACGATGTCGCCGCTGGGCGCCACGATTGTGTCGCCCGGAAAACGGTCTTGGGTCGGTGGGGTTTCGCCGGAAAAGATCCGTGCCTGGCGTCCCAGCACCTGTTTGCAGACCCCCCCCAGTGTCCCGCTGGGATGGTCTTCTTCGACGTAACGGAGGGCGGCCCCGAATCGGGACCCGTCGTCGAAATAACGCCGGATCGTGCCCTTCAGGACGCACAGATTCATCGACAAATCCGTCAGCCCCGCCGCCACCAACTTGCGGACCCAGGTTTCCAGAATCGGCACTTTCCCGCCCAGGGGGAACAGCGGTTTGGGAAGGTAGCGCCCCGTCAACGGCGCCATCCGCTTGCCGAACCCCGCGGCCAGAATCGCGCTGCCCAACCGGCGGCTGTCAGCCGCCGGATCGGCGCCGGGGGGGCGTCCGGAAAGTTGGTCGAATCTAGCCGACATCACGCAGGACCTTGGGCTCTCGTAGGAATCACTCGTAAAGGAACGTGGCCGTGAGCTTCGCATCCCGATCGGCCGTCAAGCGGACCCAATGGGCCGCGTACCCGTCGGGAACGTGGTACGTCAGCGACTCGTTCGGCGGCACTTCGAAACGGGCGTATTCCCAGTAGGCGCCGGACGCCGTGACGTCGACTTCCACCGTGACCGTCACCGCTTCCTCCGGGCTGGTTCGCTCCGGATCGATCTGGTATTCGAACGGTCGGAAGCGATCGAGGCTGCCCGCCCCGCGCTCCCCGTTATTCGCGACAACGAATCGCCCCTGGGAGGTGTAAGCGCCTTTGGCATGCCAACCGGGGACCGCGCGCCGATACGGCAAGTTCACCTCCAGCGTTTCCACGTCCACCTCGTAGACCAGGCCCTCCATGTCGAAGTACAGCACCTTCTGTTCGGGTTCGCTCAGGTGCCGGGCGGTCGCGGTGTGCCGGCCGTACATGGTCTCGTAGGGGATCGCCCGCACATGGCGATCGGCATCGATGGCATAAGGGCCAATGAACAACTGATTCGATTCGCGGTGAATCATCCGGTTGGCCGGCG
>SLEY01000118.1 GCA_007124535.1 Planctomycetaceae bacterium | reverse complement strand
CTCGCGGGCAGAGAGGTCCTGGATACGGAGCAAATCGGCCATGGGATTCCTTTCGTTCTGGCAGCTATAGAGCCATATCGGCGAGATCCCCACCCGACTCCAATGAAAAGCGACCGCCCCCCGCGACCTCAAATGCTTGTCGCCGCCCCGTGTCGGCTCCCCTTCCTGCGCCACGCCCGGCGTGGCAGGGCCGGCGAATTCGCCAGGTTGCCAACCGCGCCAACCGGGTGCGGCGATCCGCTTTCTTGCGGGCAGGATGGCACCCCGACGCTCGCGCGTTACAATAAGTTGAAACGTACGGTCCCGAAACATCCTGCAAGTCGAAGGAGGCGTGTGATGCAAGTGCGGAACATAATCAGCCTGATCGTCGTGGTGGCCTTGATCGGGTGCGGCGGCCAGCCGGCGGACGAGCCCGCCACCGCGGAGGCCCCGCCCGTCCAGTCACCAACCGCCGAACCGGACCCGGAACCCGAACCGGAAACCCCGGGAGAACCCGTGGCCGAGCCGGTGCCCGACCCGGAAACGGAAGCCGCCGAGGAAGAAACGCCACAACCGGATGAGGAACCCGAAAGCGAACGCGTGCGCGCCGAAGCGGGGGTCGGCGCGAAAGGGCGAAGCTTGGACCCGCATCAGGGCGTGGTGGTCACTCCGGCTCGTACCTACTTTACCGTTCGCGAACGCATGGTTTTCGAGGCACAGATCCCCAGCGCTTTGCAAATGTATGAAGCCACCCACGGCCACGCCCCCCGCTCGCACGAGGAGTTCATGTCTCAGGTGATCGAGGCGAATCGGATCTCGTTGCCCGATCTCCCGCCGGATCGGCGATACGTCTACGATCCCGAAACGAAAGAATTGATGGTGGAACGGTCATTATAAGGGCGATTCGATCCCCGTATTACTATGAGGAGACCACGATGAGCAGCTACCGTAACCGGGTCCTTTTTTTGATAGGGATCTTCCTTCTGGGTGCGCCAATCACCGCTCCGGCCCAGCCGCCCGAATTGGTCGAGGCGGCCGACGGCTCGGGTATCGTCGGATATCGCAATACGCCCCGGCAGCCCTGGTCGGAATACCACGTGCACGATCCCGATCGGCCGGCGCCGCCCATCGTGGAGCCGGGCCCGATCGGTCTGCCCCGCGGTGTCCCGTCGGATGCGATCGTGTTGTTCGACGGCAGCGATCTGGACGCCTGGCGACCGAACGAATGGAAGATCGACGAGGGCGACTTGGTTTCCACGCAAGGGCCGATGGTCACGCGGGAGGAGTTTGGCGACTTGCAGTTGCACCTGCAGTACCTGGCGCCGGAAGAGCCCAGCGACAGCCTCTGGGACCGCGGCAATAACGGCGTGTTCTTCATGGACGCGATCGAAGTCCAGATCTTCGATTCGCACGCTTCGCACGAGCAGCAGATCTACGCCGACGGCCAGGCGGCCGCCATCTACGGTCAGACGCCCCCGCTGGTGAACGCCTGCCTGCCGCCCGGGGAATGGCAGACCTACGATATCGTGTTCCTCGCCCCGCGTTTCGATGATCAGGGCAACCTCACGGCGCCCGCCCGAATCACTATGGTCCATAACGGGATCCTGGTCCACTTGGACCAGGAAGTGTATGGAAACACGGCGCACCTGCGGTTGGGCAGTTATCAGGGGCTGAGTTCACGGGGGCCGATCTCGTTGGGCGCCCATCGCAGCCCGGTCCGCTTCCGGAATATCTGGGTCCGCCCGCTGTAACCGCCTCCCGACGGAAAGATGGTCATGTCCCAGGATGTGCTCGAAACGCTGTGCGATTTGGTCCGGCTTCCCAGTGTCAACCCGATGGGGAGGGACCTTCCCCCGGAAGTGGCCTGGGAATCCCGCGTCACCGACTACCTGCAAGAACGCTTCCAACAGCTGGAACTGCCCTGGCAGCGCCAGACGGTCGCGCCGGGCCGGGATAACATCCTGGCACGGCTGGACGGCGATCCGCCGCGGGAACAGGGTGGCAGCCTGCTGATGTTCCAGGCCCATCAGGATACGGTGCCGGTCGACGGCATGACGATCGAGCCCTGGGCGGCGGAAGTTCGGGACGGACGGGTCTACGGCCGCGGAGCCTGCGACATCAAAGGGGGCCTGGCCTGCATGCTGACCGCCCTGGCCCAGTTGGCCGCGCGGCGGCCGCCGAACCGCCCGACCGTCTTGCTGGCCTGTACGGTGGACGAGGAGTACGGATTCTCCGGGGCTCGCAAGATGGTCGAACTCTGGCAGCCGTCCAGCCGGATCGTGCCCCGACCGCCCGATGCGGCGATTGTAGCGGAGCCGACACTTTTGGATGTGGTTGTCTCCCATAAAGGTACCGCTCGCTGGCAAATCCTCACGCGAGGCCGAGCCGCCCATAGCTCGCAACCGGACGCGGGCTCGAATGCGATCTACGCAATGGCGCCGGTATTGACCGCCCTGGAACGCTATGCCCGAACCGAAGTTCCCCACCTGGCCAACCATCCCCTGCTGGGACACCCCACGTTAAGCGTGGGACGGATCCGGGGGGGGATCAGCGTGAACGTGGTGCCCGATCACTGTGCCATCGAACTGGATCGCCGCTTGGTGCCCGGCGAGGACCCGCGCGCGGCTTGGCAGCACGTGTGCGATTTCTTAACCACCGAACTCCCCGATCTGCCCCTGGTCTTCGAAGAGCCTTACCAATCGATGCCCGGATTGGACGGCGTTCGGAATCGAGAACTCGCACAACGGGTGGGCCGCATATCCCAAGCGTGTGGCGGTCCTGGACGCCCGATCGGCGTCCCCTACGGTACGGACGCTCCGGCTTTCGCACAAACCGGCGTCCCGACCGTGGTCTGTGGACCGGGCGACATTGCCCAGGCCCACACGGTGGACGAATGGATTGCGATCGACCAACTCCACGTCGGGGCCGAATTCTACTACCGTTTGGCGGCCGAGTGGCAGGGGACGATTTAGAAGATGTCCAGGATGAAATGGTGCCCGGAGTGGTAGCGGCGATTTTGCGGATAGTAGTTGTGCCATCCCTCGTTGTACACCGGAATCCGCATTTCCTGGGGGTACCGGTGGTACATGTCCTCGCTGCTGCGGTAATATTCTTGTCCCCAGAAGTTTTGCGGATAGTATACGTAGGGATAGTAATAGAACCGGCTCCAGTCCTGGCGGCGGTAGGCGCCGCCCCAGACGCGGCCGTAGGCCTGGGCGTCGGCGCGGGCGGATTCCGCCAGACCGATGGAGAGCAAGGAAACAGTCAACAACGCCAACAGGGCACGACGGATCATCGCGCTTCCCCCTTGGTTACAGATGGAGCTTTTGTCAACACGCTTTTTGGGACTCGCTACTAGAATCGGCTGAACCTTACCGCCGGCATGAATGGAAAAACCAGGAAAACCCGTACCCGCGTCGAAACGGTCGAAGTCCGACAGGCGCTCGAACGCGCTATGGCTTCCGACCGTTACCGCCTGCGCCGCCAGCTGCGGTCGCTGGAGAAGATGCGGGAAGAGAGCCCGCAGTCGGAGCGCCGCTGGGCCCGTTGGATGAGCGACGTGCAGGCCTCGATCGAGTTGCTGGAGCGCCGGCGCAGCCGCGCGCCCGCGGTGGCCTACGATCCGGACTTGCCGATCACGGCGCGCGTGCCGGAGATCCGCCAGGCGATCCAGGATTCCCAACACCCGGTGCTGATCGTCTGCGGCGAGACGGGTTCGGGGAAATCGACCCAGTTGCCGAAGATCTGTCTGGAGGCAGGCCGCGGCATCGAACGCACGATCGGTCATACCCAGCCGCGGCGGATCGCTGCACGAACGGTGGCCGCGCGGATCGCCGAAGAACTGCGCGTCCCCCTGGGCCGTGAGGTGGGCTACAAGGTCCGCTTTGCCGACAGCACCGTGCCGGAGACGTACATCAAGCTGATGACCGACGGGATCCTGCTGGCCGAAACCCAGGGCGATCGGTTTCTGGATCGGTACGACACGCTGATTTTGGACGAAGCCCACGAGCGCTCGCTGAACATCGATTTTCTCTTGGGCTACATCCGGCAGCTATTGCCGCGGCGGCGGGATCTGCAATGGATCATCACGTCGGCCACGATCGATGCGGGCCGGTTCAGCGAGCATTTCCGTTCGCCCATGACGGGCGAGCCGGCGCCGGTGATCGAAGTCTCGGGCCGCACCTATCCGGTGGAGATCCGCTATCAGTCGCCGGAGGAGGACGAGGGCGGGGAGGAGCGGGATCCGGAGCAGGTGATCGCCCAGACGGTCGGCCAGTTATGCCGTGACGGGCCGGGCGACCTCCTGGTCTTCCTGCCGACCGAACGGGACATTTTGGAAACGGCCAAGGTCTTACGAGGCCGGGCGGCCGGGTTGCAGGCAGCCGCCATGGAGATCCTGCCTCTCTACGCGCGCCTCTCGGCTCGCGAGCAGAATCGGGTGTTCCAGCCGCACGCGGGACGCCGGGTGGTGCTGGCCACGAACGTGGCCGAATCGTCGCTGACCGTGCCGAATATCCGTTTCGTCATCGACGCGGGGACGGCCCGCATCAGCCACTTTTCCCCCCGCCGCAAGGTCCAGCGGCTGCCGATCCAGGCGATCTCGCAGGCCGCGGCGGACCAGCGTGCCGGGCGCTGCGGGCGGGTGGGGCCGGGGATCTGTGTCCGGCTGTATTCCGAGCAAGATTATCTGGCTCGCGACCGCTATACCCTGCCCGAAATCCGCCGCACGAATCTGGCGGGGGTGATCCTGCAGACGCGGGCACTGAAACTGGGCGAACTGGAGGATTTCCCCTTCCTCGACCCGCCGCGGCCCGAGGCCGTGCGGGAAGGCTACCGGACGCTGTTCGAATTGGGCGCCCTGGACCAGCGGCGGCAATTGACGCCCCGCGGCCGACTGCTGGCACGCTTGCCCGTGGACCCGCGCATCGGCCGCATGATCCTGGCCGCCGCCGACAACGATTGCCTGCACGAAGTGCTGGTGCTGGCCGCCGTGCTGGAGATCCAAGATCCCCGGGAACGCCCGCGGGACAAAGCCGGGGCGGCGGACGAGGCCCATGCCCGATTCGCCCACCCGGATTCGGATTTCCTCGCCCTCCTGAACCTCTGGACGTTCTACCACCAGCTGCGCGGCCAGCTGTCGCGGAACCAGCTTCGCAAAGCCTGCCGCCAGAATTTCCTCTCGTACAACCGGCTGCGCGAGTGGCTGGATCTGTACCGGCAGTTAAGACAAGAGGCCGAGGGCGCCGGACTGCGGACCGCCCCCGCCACGGCCCCGGCGGACGCCCCGGATCGCTACGCGGCAATCCATCAGTCGCTGTTGGCCGGCATGCTGTCGAACGTGGCCCAGCGGGGCGAAGGTTACGAATACGTCGGAGCCGGCGGCGCCCGCTATCATCTGTGGCCCGGCTCCGGAGTCTTCGCCAAGAAGCCGGCGTGGATCATGGCCGCCGAATTGATCGAGACCTCGCGGACCTTCGCCCGCACCGCGGCCCGCCTGGACCCCCGCTGGATCGAACCCCTGGCCGAACACCTGGTCAAACGCACCTACAGCGATCCGCACTGGAGCCGCCGAGCCGGAGCCGCAATGGCTTACGAACGTGTGACCCTGTTCGGGTTGACCATCGTGCCGCGGCGGCGGACGCCCTACGGACCGATCGACCCGCCAGCCGCCCGCGAGTTGCTGATCCGGCACGGATTGATCGAAGGGGAAGCGCGAATCCGCGCCCCTTTCCTGAAACACAATCGGACGGTGCTGGATGAGTTGGACGACTGGGCGACGCGTTCCCGGCGTAGCGATCTGTTCGTCGGTCAGCAATGGCAGTTCGACTTCTACGACCAGCGGCTGCCCGACGAGGTAATCGATGTAGCGTCCTTGGAACGCTGGCTGCGTTCGGCCGAACCCGCGGCCAAGAAGGCCCTGGAGATGCGCCGCGAGGAACTGGGGGACCCCGCCGAACCGGGTTCGCCGGAGGTCGCATTTCCCGACCGCTTCGCCTGCGGTCCGGCACGGCTGCCGCTGGAATACCGCTTCGAGCCGGGCGAGGAGGGCGATGGGGTCACATTGGTCGTCCCCCAAGCGGCGCTGAACCAGTTGGACGCCGGGCAAATCGGCTGGCTGGTGCCGGGGTTGCTCGAAGAGAAGGTCGTGGCCCTGATCCGCTCGCTGCCCAAATCGTTGCGGCGGAATTTTGTCCCCGCCCCGGATACGGCTCGCCAAGTGGTTCGCCAGCTGCGCTTCGGCGAGGGGACGTTCTTGGAAGCGGTGGCCCGCAGCTTGCGCCAAGTCGGCGACCAGCCCGTGGCGCCCGCCGATTTCCAACTGGATAAACTCCCCGCCCATTTGAACATGAACGTGCGGGTCGTCGACGACCGCGGCCAGACCCTGTCCGCCAGCCGTGACCTGGACCAACTGCAGCACGATCTGCAGGATCAGGTGGCCGCCTCGTTCGCCCGGATTCAAGATCCCCGCTGGCATCGCGACGGGCTGGTCGCCTGGGAATGGGACGCGTTGCCCGAGCGGGTCACCTACCGCCACGGCGGGCTCGAACTGGACGGCTACCCCATGCTGGTCGATCGCGGTTCGGACGTCAGCTTGCGGCTGGCCGAATCGCCGGAACAGGCCGTCTGGCAGACCCGCCGCGGCTTGCGGCGGTTGATCGGTTTGGCCGAGAGCAAGGAACTGCGAGCCCAGGTGGCTTGGCTCCCCGGACTGGACCAGTGGAAACTGGTGGCCAGCGGCCTGCTCGGCGCCCGGGAATTGGAGCAGCAGTTGGCCGAGCGGCTGGCGGATCGGGCTTTCCTGGAGGGACAACCGCAGCCCCGCACGGCCGCCGAGTTCCAGCAGCTGATCCAGCGGGGGCGCCCGCGGATCCCGGCCGCCGTCCAGGAACTTACGCCCCGCATGCGGCGCTTGTGGGAAGCCTACCATCAAGCCCGCTTGGCGCTGGAAGACGCCGCCCTCCCGGCCCGCAACCAGTATGCGGTGGACGACCTCCGGCAACAACTGGCCCAATTGACCCCCCCGCGTTTCTTGGTCGAAACCCCCTGGCAATGGCTTGAGCAGTATCCACGCTATTTCCAAGCCATGTGCCAGCGCCTGGAGAAACTGGCCGCGGGCGGCCACACCCGCGACCGGCAAAGTTACGACACCCTGCGCCCCTTCCTGGAAACCTGGCGGCAGTGGCAGGCCGAGCGGCCGGAAGAACAGGCTCACCATCCGGCCGCCGAAGCGTTCCGCTGGATGCTGGAAGAGTTCCGCGTCTCGCTGTTCGCCCAGCAGCTGGGCACCGCCATTTCCGTCTCCGCCCGCCGTCTGGAAAAACAATGGGCCCGAGTCACCGGTCACTAGCAAAGCACACGGGTTCCCCTCTCCCCGGTACTCCGGGGCGAGGGGAGAAAGGCCCGTGGTGCCAAGGCTCAGAGTGAATCGATGAAAAACGGGTCAAAAGCTCAGAATACGTGACCCCGCTACCCCGCGAAGGGGGGAAGCGGGGGCACCTATCCTTTCACAGGGAAGCTCCAGTCGTTGGGGTGGAAACAGGGACAGGCAGCCTCCCGAATTTGCGTCAACTGTGGAAAAACACAGGATAGAAATGCAGCATTCATCCGACGAACACCCCGTAATCGATGTCCGTGAGCCATGCGAAGCGTGCGATATCGAGGAAAGCTGGATGTCCCCGTTCGCTTTCGGCTTCTTCCTGACCGAGAAAGTGGCGCCGCACAATAGGACGTTCCAGGTGCCGGACGAACAGCTGGATCGGGTGCTGGCCGGTCTGGGATCACCCCGCTCTTTCTCGGGAGACCAAGGAGGACACGTGGGATGCCGGCTGCATCATGACGCCGTGTTGCGCGGCGGCGAACTCATCCTTTGCACCCAGTTGCCGGAGGTTATACGGGCCCTCCGGTGATGTGGCTGATGTCCAGTCCCGACAACTGGCAGTAGGCTTTCAGCATCGGCAGGTGTTTGCCGTAGATCAGCACGTTGTGATGGCCGCGGATATCGCGGGTGTCGGCCACATCATCCACCGCCATCTCGAAGGCCGTCCGGCAGCCGCCCACGCCGTCATCCGGCATCGTCTGGATGTTTTCCAGCAGGGTGCCGGTACAGGCCATGAGTTCGCCCGGATGGACGAACTTCATCATCGTCACCTCCTGGCCTTCGCGGAGGAGCACTTGGGGCGCGACGCCCCAATCGGATTCGTGGTGCGAGCGGAGGACGTATTCCGTGTCGGGCGCATCAAAGCCGTCCATCTTCGTGGGAGCGGTGCAGTGCGCGCCCATGTACGTGTTGCGAACCGTGTTGGGCGAAGGGTTGTGCAGAAAAGCAGGCCGATCCAACAGGTAGCTGCTCAACAACAGCGACAAAGTCGCCGTGATGTCCCGTTCGCAGGCCCCGCAAGTCCCCTCGTTCAACAGCTGCATGTAGGCCATGCAAGGCGGCGGAGTGCGGCGGCGACTGATCAAACCCAGACAGTCCATCGTGATCGCCTGGCAACCCGTGGCTTCCATCAGTTGGCGGTTGGCCACATAGGTGCGAGCGGCTTCCAGTATCTCCGCCCGATCGGGCTCGACGATCTCCTTGGCCTGCTTGCGATACGCCTCGGCCAACTCCTTCGCTTCCGCCGAATCCTCGGTCGCATCGAAGGCTTCCGCAAACCGTTCCAGCGGCGTGTGGCAGAGCACGGTGCCCAGCGGAGCCAACTGCTGCTCCCGCTCCTCGTCGCGATGAACCACTGCGATCCGCGTAT
>SLEY01000577.1 GCA_007124535.1 Planctomycetaceae bacterium | reverse complement strand
TAAATGATCCCACAAATGGCGAGTGCAGGAACGATGCCCAGCAAATGGGCCAGCACCATACCAAAACGCTCGGCCCAACGGGAATAAAGCATACCCGCGATCGGCAACAGCACCAGGACGCAGAGCAAGCGAATCTGCAGGAAACGCCCCCAATCCTGCCGGTAGATTAGAAAATCCAGGATAGCCCCGGAAGGTACCAGCAGAATCGCCAGAACCGCACCGATCCGAGCAAAGCGGACACGCAACCGGCACTCCTCGCCCTCAAAACTGGCTTGCAGGGACAGCGGTTCTACTTCGACGGTTGTCATGTCAACGTTTCTGTGCAGGGTGGCAGAACCAAGTCCATTCTAACGGACGGTGGGAGCGTCTTTCCGAATGGTCAAAAATACATTCATCCCCGTATCGTCCGAAAACACGTCGCTCTGACCCCCGGGCGGCGCCAATTGCAACATATCATCCGCCTTACGCAGTCGCAGGTTCCACTCCAATAGCAGAGTCATGAATCCAGTCGACGAGTGGTCCGGGGTCACATTCGTCGCGACAACCAACCCACCCGGACGGACCCAGGAAAGATACAATTCCAACAAGGCCTCGCAGGTCGGATTCCCCAAATAGTCGAATAGCCCCGCACAGTAGACCAAGTCCAGGTCGCTACGTGTGCCCCCCATTTGACCGGTCGCCTCACGGATCAGATCGTTCACCGATTGGTGGGTGAACGTGAGCCGAGCTTGGCCCTCTTTCGGGCGAAGCCGAAAAAGCAGTTGCTCGCGAGCGTAATCCAGGGTCTCGCTGTTGAAATCGATCAACTCGGCGTCCAAATGCCCACAGAGTTCACTTGCTTCCAAAAAACGCTGTAACTCGACGGCCGGACCGCAACCCACATTCAAGGCCCGCATCGGCCGACTCTCCGCCTGGCATCGCCGCGTCTCCCGCTCCAGTATCTCCACCAACATCTCGATCCGGTTGCGGTGCGCCCGCGGGGCATCGTGCGTCAGCGCGCTGGAGTTGATGATCTTGGCATACGTGCTGTTTCCCTGCCACGGGTCCCCCAACATCATATTGACCATCTGATAGTCCCCCGCATACCCCAAAGGCTTGGTGAAGCTGCGGTGGACGAACGGCGAACACATGACCAGCGGATGCAGTTCGCGCTGGACATAACCACTGTGCAGCCCGAGCAGCCTCTTGGGCACCTCGCGAGCGGTCTCCTCGAACTGCTCGTACAACTCGAAAATCCGCGGCGTGACCACCGAATCCACATCCCGCACAAAAGCGGCGGCCAATTCCGAACCGTTCGCCGAGTCGACCGAGTCGAAAACCCCGGAAACCGCTTCCCCATGCTCCAGCCAGCGACGCAGTTCGATGAAGAAGTTCCGGATGTCATTCACCCGCTTCTTGAACTCCGGCAACAAGCTCACATGACTGTCTTGCCAGTCCTCGACAAAATCGGCCACCTCCCCCCGCAATTGTTCGCCGGGAAGCAGATCCCCCAAATCCGACCAGGGATCGACCAGCGACGCGGTGGCGATCAGCAGGAGCCCCGTGTTCACCAGATTCGTCACCACCGCCTTGCCTTGGTATGTGACTCGCGAACCCCGCCGGATATGGAAGTTCGTCAGCACTTCACTCAGCTGCACAATGGAATACGGATTGTAAACCTCGAACACAATCGAGTTGCGACTGAGATGAACCAGGGTACCCGTTGCCTCGGTACCCTGACTGTTCCGAAACGAAACCATACTGTCGGGTGCAGTCCGCTTACCCTTCAATGTTGGCATGAACCTGTGCCCCAAAGCTGCTACAGACGAAGAGATTTCCGGCGGGCAACCGGGGACCCCGTTCCTGGCGCGCTCCCAACTGCCCGTCAATCGCTGCCTGCGGACTCGCTCGTCCGCCTGCCTGAGTCTTCTACCAGAGGTGCCACATTCCGAATCGCATGAATCCCCACAGAGAGTGGTGAACGGTCCGCTTTCAAGCGGCCATCCAATCGCCACTCGTCCTGAGAAAAAGCCAAACGATGCGGGATGATGTCTGCGATTGTCCGTCCGCCCTGGGACGGAAGATAAGTTATGCGCAAATTCTGACCCAAACGCAACGCCCGCAACACGCGAAACAACCATTTTCCCGAAAACGCGGAGGGCTCCCGAGTCTTGCCGATGACCTCGCACAACGAAAACAACCTGCGAATCTCCGTCTGCTCTTGAGGGGAACGTTCCCCCAAAAGAACGTTCCATGCCGCAAAAACCCGATTCTCCACCTCTGGAATTCGACGAATCGGAGAAAGGGCCACGGCAACGGCCAGCAAATCCAATTCTTCCGCTCCCAACGAACTCGCCCCACCAATCCGGCGTTCATCGCGCAACTGGTAGGTCTGCTGGCATCCGTCATGCTCGATCGCGTAACCGAAGCGGCGCAGCAGTTCAATGTCACGCATCACCGCGCGCCGATTGGACAGGCACTTCTCCGCCAATTCCGTGACCGTACTGGCACGCCCCGAACCTAATTGTGCCAGCAGCCGAAGTATTCTTTCCGTTTGCCAGAGATGGGTGTCCATCAGGAATACCACCTAATCCATGTACCATGCATGCCCCACGTCGTTACTCGATGCCCAGCCCCTCGGGCAGTTATTTCCGGCTGGAAAACTGGCCGAACATGCTATTATAGTTCAGCGTCTACATAAACTGTTTATTTTTTGCTGCTCCCCCGAACGATGCTTTGCGAAAAACCAATCGGGAGATTAGGTTGGTTATGGGTGTTGGGTCCGCGTGTGATGCGACGCCGCCAACCGATGGGCTCGCGTCCACGGTTCCTGAAACACTTGAGAATGGGTCGAGAAGTGTTTTACACGCGGAAAACGGAAACGATTTTTTTGCATACTCGCAGGAAAACTTCCATGCAAAAGCCACGAATACTGCTCCTCGGGAATCGCCGCAAGCTGGTGCCGATGGCCCGACTCTTGACCGCACTATTCCCCCAAATTGCCTGCGAATTCCGCCCCAGGTCGACCCAGGCGAGGGGAGAACTCGCCGGTTCCACGACCAAGTTCATCATCTTCTTTTGGGAATCCAATTCGTCACGAGAGCAATTTGATGAGTTCGTGGGGCTGATGAACGACTTGGAATACCCTCCTCCGAAAAAGCCGTTCCTGGTGGTCACCGAAGAAGATCGCCCGTCGGTCGTCCATGACGTTCTGAACCGAGGAGGCGTGGATTGCCTCACGTTTCCGGTCATTCCCGAACGCGTGAAATTCCTCATCGAGAACCTCGTCTTACCAGAATCGGGCCGGACCATGTCCGCGCCAGCTGCCGAACCCCAAATTGACTACCAATCGCCTGCCATGCGGGGACTGATCAAAGCCCTGCGGTTGACCGCACGCTCCGACTCAACCATCCTCCTGACCGGCGAAACCGGAACCGGCAAGAGCCACCTGGCTCGCTTCATGCATCTGGCGTCGCCACGACGCTACCAACCGCTGCTGACCATCAGTTGCGGAGCCCCCTCCGAGCAGCTGATAGAAAGCGAACTGTTCGGCCACGTGCGAGGCGCTTTTGTCGGGGCCGATCGCGATGTGGTCGGAAAATTGGAGACCGTGGGCACCGGGACCCTCGTTCTGGACGGGATCGACAATCTCCCCCTGAATTGCCAGCCCCGGTTGCTACGATCTCTGGAAGAACGTGTGTTCGAAAGACTGGGCGACAGCCGCACGCACAAGTTTCGAGGACGTGTCATCGCTGTAACCAACAAGTCGCTGGAAACCGCCGTCGCCGAAAAACGGTTTTCCCAAGACCTGCACTACCAGCTGGACTTCCTCAGGTTTGAAGTCCCCCCGCTAGGCGACCGTCCCGAAGATGTGCCTGGGGCAGTGACATTCTTTTTGGACCAGTTGAATCGGCGTCTGGCTACCAACGTCACCAGCGTCTCCGCGGCCGCAGAGGACGCTTTGACCAAATACTCGTGGCCAGGAAACCTGCGTGAACTGCGAAACGTGATCCAACGTGCCGCCGCGTTCGCCGATTCCCTCGTTCTCGAGCCGCACCACCTGGACCTGCCGCCGCTTCGCCCAAAAGAAAAAAGCCTCCCCAATCCCCGCCTAACTCAAGTGCGTTACAAGGCCGAACGGCGCGAAGTCCTCCGAGTCCTGGAGCACAGCGGTAACAACCGCACCCGCGCCGCCAAATCCCTCGGAATCAGTCGAGCCGCGTTCTACAAACTGCTCGATAAATTGAATATGGCATAACACCACAAGGGCCATCAATCGCCGCCCTCACGCACACGCCGCTCCCCAGTCCTTCCCGTACTCGGGGGGAAGGACGCATACATCAAGCGAAGCCGAGGATCTGCTGTACCCCTTTACTAGGGGGTGGGGTAACCACAGGGCGCGGCCATTCAAAATCCGCTCGATTGGCCAAAGGGGAAAAACGACTGCAATTTTTCTGACCGTCACGGATTTTGGGGAGGAGGGCCGTCGGTTACCTCCGCAGGGGCTGTCTTCTTGGTGGATCACGGTTTTTTTTCATGCTCCGTGTCACGACCATTTCCTGGAGATTCCCCAATTCCTTACCCACTCGGAGCGGTATTCGAACGCAAATCGGCAAACTGGGTGCTTTGGGAAATCGCGTTTCGGTCGCATGAACAGCCCTCCCCAAAATCCGTGACGGTCAGTTTTTTTTAGCGTCGGGATCTGGTTCCGCTTGAAATACATCTTCGAGGTTATTTTAGGCGACCCGGAGGGGTTCGATTCGGCTGCGGATAGCCCTCGCTCGGCCATTTGCCTCGAGGGATCGTCCCGCCCCGCTTGACATATTTCGGTGTTTGGCTAAATTAACAAGAAGTGAGCAGAACTTGAGGGAGTTGACCTGATGGCATCGGTTGCCACGAAGGACAAACGAGCGGAACCAGCGATTCGTTCGCGGTCGGCAGACGCGCCGGGCGATCCGTGCCCGCCTTCGCTGCTGTACCAGGAGTGGAAGAAGCTGGCGGCCGGTCTGCTGCTGTTTCTCAGCTTTTTCGCCCTGCCGTTGGGATGGGAACGCTTCGATCAATCGATTTACGAATCGCTGGCACTGACGAAAGAGTACGCGCAGGAGCACGTCTTGCTGTGCCTGATCCCGGCGTTCTTCATTGCCGGGGCGATCGCGGTTTTTGTCAGCCAGAACGCGGTGATGCGTTATTTGGGTCCGACCGCGCCCAAAGCGGTGGCCTACGGGGTGGCGTCGGTCAGCGGCACGATTCTGGCCGTGTGTTCCTGTACGATCCTGCCGCTGTTCGCCGGGATCTGGCGGATGGGCGCGGGGTTGGGACCGGCGACCGCGTTCCTGTACTCCGGCCCGGCGATCAATGTGCTGGCGATCGTGCTGACCGCCGCCGTGCTGGGACCCTCGCTGGGCATCGCCCGGGCGATCGGGGCCATCGGTTTCAGCATCGTGATCGGGTTGACCATGCACGGGATCTATCGCCGCGAGGAGGCGCGGAAGGCGGCCGGGGCGATGGCTTTGCCGGAGGACGCAAGCGCGCGGCCGCTGTGGAAGACCGCGGTGTATTTCGCGGTCATGGTCGGGATCCTGGTATTCGCGAACTGGAGCCGCCCCCAAGCCGAGGACGGTCTCTGGTATGGCATCTGGACGTACAAATGGGTCATCACTTCGGGGTTCGCCGTCGCTCTGGGGGCCATACTGGTCGCTTGGTTCGGTGTTCGCTGGTGGAAGATGGTCCTGGTGGGTTTGGGAACCGTCGCCACCTGGTGGGTGGTCACGGCGTGGCTGCTGCCGAATCTCGGGCCCTGGCTGCCGGGTTATGAGCACTTGCCCTATGCGGCGATGCTGCCGTTTGCGGCGGCGATGATCGGCCTGACGTGGGTGTTGAGTGTCGGGCGGCGGAACGAGGAAACGGACGCCTGGTTCGAACAGAGCTGGACTTTTGCCAAGCAGATCACGCCCCTGTTGTTTTTTGGGGTGCTGGTCGCCGGTTTCCTGCTGGGCCGGCCGGGCGAAGAAGGGCTGATTCCCAGCGCCTGGGTCGCCTCCCTGGTAGGGGGGAATTCGCTGTCGGCCAATCTGTTCGCGTCCGTACTCGGCACGTTCATGTATTTCGCCACCTTGACCGAAGTTCCCATCCTGCAAGGACTGATCGGCAGTGGGATGGGTCAGGGGCCCGCGCTGGCCCTGCTGCTGGCCGGACCCGCGCTGTCCCTGCCGAACATGCTGGTGATCCGCTCCGTGCTGGGAACCCGGAAGACATTGGTCTTCATTTCGTTGGTCGTGGTGTTGAGCACCCTGACGGGGTGGGGTTATGGAACGTTCTTCTAATTCGAGAGCCGCATGATGAAAACAGCGAAACGGTTGAATGTGTTTGAACGGTACCTGACGATTTGGGTCGGGCTGTGCATCGTCGCCGGGATCGTGCTGGGCAAACTCGCGCCGGGATTGGCCCAGACCCTGGATGGGATGGCGATCTACGTGGACGACGCGCCGGTGGTCTCGATCCCCATCGCCATCGCGCTGTTCTTCATGATGTATCCGATCATGGTCAAAATCGACTTCGCCGAGGTCGTGCGGGCGGGCAAGAGCCCGCGACCCGTGCTGCTGACCCTGATCGTGAACTGGGGGATCAAACCCTTTACGATGTTCGCCATCGCCACGTTCTTTCTGGGGTTCGTATTTCGCGACCTGATCCCCGGCACGGAGATTGTCAAAGACGGGACGGAAGTGGAATTGTTCCGCTCGTACATCTCGGGCGCCATCCTGTTGGGCATCGCTCCGTGTACGGCCATGGTGTTGATGTGGGGCTACCTGGCCCGGGGCAATCAGGGGCATACCCTGGTCATGGTCGCCATCAACTCGCTGACCATGCTGGTGCTCTACGGCCTGCTCGGCGGGTGGCTGCTGGGGATCAACGAAATGCCGGTGCCTTGGGAAGCCTTGTTGCTGTCGATCGGCATCTACGTGGCCCTGCCGCTGGTGGCCGGTTATTTCTCGCGGAAGTGGATCATTGCGGCCAAGGGGTTGCCCTGGTTCGAATCGCGTTTCCTGCACGTCCTGACTCCGGTTTCGATCCTCGCCCTGCTGGGAACGCTGGTGCTGCTGTTCAGTTTGAAGGGCGAGACGATTCTGGCGTATCCGCTGACGATTTTGTGGATCGCGATCCCCCTGTTTATCCAGACGGTGTTGATTTTTGCCATCACGTATGGCGTGGCCAAATTGTTGGGGTTCACCTACGAGGACGCGGCCCCGTCGGCGATGATCGGCGCGTCGAATCATTTCGAGGTGGCCATCGCCACGGCCACGATGCTGTACGGACTGTCCAGCGGCGCCGCCTTGGCCACCGTGGTGGGCGTGCTGATCGAAGTCCCGGTGATGCTGATGCTGGTCAGGGTCTGCCTGCGCACACGCAACTGGTTCCCGCGAGCGGCGGAGGCGCCGGCCGCAGAGACGCCCTGTTCGGCGCCCACGGCCGTGGAAGTCTGATCCCCTTCGCATCTACGGGGAAATCTCCCGCGCGCGGCGGTAATTGGGGCGTTAAGCATCTGCCAAGAAATAACAGTCGCACTGCTCGGCGCGGGTCTCTGACCCCGCCGAAACCGCCGACCGAAGGTCTCCCGAGGCTCGGTCAGAGACCGGCCACAGCGCGGCCGCGCGCGGTCTGGTGCGGAACCATCGCCCAAGCGACACCAGGTCGGTCGGAGCGGAATTCGAGCTATCGTTCCCACGCAGAAGCGTGGGAACGATACGCGGATCAACGATCAGCATCGTCGTGTCGCCGCTTGACACCGGCTCCTGCCCGGATGAAGATGCGGTGTCCGAAGATCCCGACTCCCCTGGATGGATCAGACGGGGTTCTCCCGACCATCAGCCGCTAGCCGGTGGCGTTCGAGGCGCTGCTTTACCGCCGGCGCCCGGCCTGCCTCGAACCTTCCGAGCCGCCCCATGCTACCAACTGCTGCAAGAAACGAGAATGACCCTTCGCCTCGCCGAACAGCCCCGTCCAGGACCTGGCTGGCCGCGTGGCTGGCACTACTGCCCGTCTTGCTGGATTCTTCGGGCCAGGCGGAGGAGGTGATATTTGCGGCCCGCCAGCCGAGGGGACCGCACTGGTACGAAAACTTCGGGCACTCGATCGTCGACCCCGACGAAAAGCTCTACGGCGCGCGCGGACGGTTGTGCAAATGGAATCTGGAAACCGGCGAACTGACCGTGCTGCTGGACGACCCCGAGGGCGCGGTGCGCGATCCCCAAGTCCACTACGACGGCCGGCGGATCCTGTTCTCGTACCGTCCCGGCGGAACCCACCATTTTCATCTGTATGAAATCCAAGCCGACGGGACCGGTCTGATCCAGTTGACGGACGGCCCTTTCGATGATATCGAACCGTCCTACCTGCCCGACGGCGGGATCGTGTTCTGCTCCAGCCGCTGCAACCGCTTCGTCCCCTGCTGGCATACGCAGGTAGCCACGCTTTACCGTTGCGACGGGGACGGCCGCAACCTCCGGCCCCTGTCCTCGAACATCGAAAACGACAATACCCCGTGGGTCCTGTCCGACGGGCGGATCCTTTATACCCGCTGGGAATATGTGGACCGCTCGCGGGAAGACTTTCACCATCTCTGGGTGATGAATCCCGACGGTACCGGCCAGATGGTATTCTTTGGCAACTCGCAGCCCAGCGACCTGTACATCGACGCCAAACCGGTTCCGGGGACGAACCAGATCGTGATGGTCAACTCGCCCCGGCACGGTCGCCGCGAGCACGAAGGCCGGATCGCGCTGGTCCG
>SLEY01000562.1 GCA_007124535.1 Planctomycetaceae bacterium | reverse complement strand
TCCAGGCAGCGGGCGATCCGCTGCTGCATGATCTCCGCCATCAGGGGGTGCAAGCCCAAGGGAGCGGTCACCAGGAACGGAACGTTCGGGTGACGTGTCGCCGCCTCGGCGGCCAGCGCCGGCACATCCCGCCGCCAATGCCGTCCGGGCAGCAGAAAATACGGATGGATCACCACCACCTTCGCGCCCCGAGCCACACAGCGATCGAAGGCCTCGGCGATCGTCGGTTCCGCCAAATCCATGTGCGCCGGCTCGACAATCGCGTAACCGCTGCGCTGATGGAACATCTCCGCCACTTCGACCAGGAGCGCGTTGCTCTCCTCGCGGCGCGAGCCATGGTCCACAATGATGACCCCGATCTGATCGGGCGAGGGCAACTGCATACCGACTACTCCGCCAGTCCGCCGAACAGGGGCGTGGAGAGGTAGCGCTCGCCCAAGCTGCACATGATCGTCACGATCCGTTTGCCTTTGAATTCCGGGCGCGCGGCCACCTGCGCGGCGGCCCACATGTTGGCCCCGCTACTGATGCCTGCGACAATCCCCTCGTACATGGCTAACCGCTTACCCCACTCGAATGACACTTCATCTTCGACTTGAATCACCTCATCGACCAGCGAGGTATCCAGGTTCTTCGGCACGAACCCGGCCCCGATGCCTTGGATGCGGTGTTTTCCGGGCGAGCCTCCACTGATCACCGGCGAGTTTTTGGGCTCGACCGCAATCACCTTGAAGTCGGGGTTCTTGGCTTTGATGCAGCGTCCCACTCCGGTGATGGTCCCCCCGGTGCCGACACCGGCCACGATCGCATCGATATTTCCGCCGCTGTCTTCCCAGATTTCCTGACCGGTGGTCTGTTCGTGGATCGCCGGATTGGCCGGGTTCTCGAACTGCTGGGGCATCCAGGCGTTTTCCTGGCGGGCGACCAGTTCGTGAGCCGTATTGATGGCCCCTTTCATGCCCTCGGCCGCCGGCGTCAGCACCAGATGGGCGCCCATGGCGCGCAGCAGCATCCGCCGCTCGACCGACATGGACTCGGGCATGGTCAGGGTCAATCGATACTGTTTGGCGGCACAGACGAAGGCCAGGGCGATCCCCGTGTTCCCGCTGGTCGGTTCGATGATATGGGTATCCGGTTGGATCTGGCCGTCGCGTTCTGCGGCTTCGATCATGGCGACGCCGATCCGGTCCTTGACGCTGTTCAGCGGGTTGAAGAATTCGCATTTGGCGAACACCGCCGCCTGATTTTCCGGAATCAACCGGTTGATGCGAATCATCGGGGTATCGCCGGTGGAGTGAGCGGCGTTATCAAAGGTCTTTCCGCGTGGCATGGGGCGTTCATCCATTTTCGAGGAAACATCTGCAACCAAGGAGATTGAACCAAGCCGAGGGACGGCGGCGGCGCGGCGGCCGCATCGAACCCGGACTTTCCCCCAAGATAACGCTTGGGATCGATTCGTGAAATGCCCGGCGGGCCGGATCCGCGACTTCCGCGGCGACTGACATTGACCCTCCGGCCAGTTTTACTAGAATGTCCGCCTTGTATTGTCCGTCCGAAACGCCCTGGTGTTTGCCACTCCTGATGGTGGCATTGCGCTTTCCTAGGAACCAGTATGTCGGGTTCGAAGTCATCGTCATCCGATCCACGCCCCTCGGGGATTCATGAATCCTCACGCCGGGGGAAGCTGCGCAAGATAGCGGAAATGGGGCTGGATCCGTGGGGAGGCCGCTTCGACGATCGGACGGCGATTGGCACGATCCGCGATCGGGCCGATGAAATCCGCTTCCATCCCGAAACGGGCGATCCGATCGCGTTGCCCGCCGTGGACGGGGAATCTCCGCTCGATTTCCGCAGCTGGTTGAACCAGCAGGGACCGGGACAGCTGGTCGGGCCGCGGGTCCGGGCGGCCGGCCGCATCGTGCTGCAGCGCAAGGCCGGCAAACTTCGCTTTGTCGACATCCAGGATTGGACCGGCAAGATCCAGTTGTTCATTGGCAAGCAGCAGGTGGGCGAGGCGGATTTCGAATTGGCCGGGCAGTTCGATCTGGGTGACCTGATCGGGGTGGACGGAGCCCTGTGGCGGACGAAGACCGGCGAGTTGACCATTCTGGCCGACCATCTCCATTTCCTGGGCAAATCGCTGGAACCGCCGCCGGAGAAGCATCACGGCCTGCAGGATCCGGAACTGCGCCAGCGGATGCGTTATTTGGATTTAACCTATTCGGACGGGGTGATGGAACGGTTTTTGAACCGCGCCAAGATCATCCAATCGATTCGTCGCACGTTGGGAGACGAGGGATTTTGCGAGATCGAGGGCCCCACGCTGCATACGATCGCGGGCGGGGCCGCAGCGCGACCGTTCCGCACCCACCACAACGCCCTGGACCTGCCGCTGGTGTTGCGGATCGCCCTGGAACTGCACCTGAAACGACTCCTGGTCGGAGGAATGGAACGGGTGTACGAACTGGGGCGAGTGTACCGGAACGAGGGCATCGGCCCGCGGCATAATCCGGAATTCACCATGCTGGAGGTCTACCAGGCCTATGGCGACTACCGGACGATGATGGAGTTGACCGAGCGGCTGGTGACGCGAGCGATCCAAGCGATCGGGGCGCCCCTCCGCTTGCCCTACGGCGATACGGAAATCGACTTCACCCCCCCGTTCGCTCGCCATAGCTACAACGAGCTGTTCGAGCAGCATGCGGGAGTGCCGCCCGACGACCACCAGGCGATCCGCTCGCTGGCCCGGGAACTGAACCTCGAAACGGCGAATCGCCATCCGGATGTCCTGAAAAACGCGGTGTTCGAGGAGCGGGTCGAGGACCAGCTGCACGGACCGGTGTTCGTCATCGACTACCCCGCCAGCATCTGCCCGTTGACCAAGCGGAAGGCGTCTCACCCGAAGATTGCCGAACGCTTCGAGTTGTTCCTGTGCGGTATGGAGGTGGCCAATGCCTACACCGAATTGAACGACCCGGACCTGCAGGAACAGTTGTTCCAGACCCAGTTGGAGGGTCTTCCCGAGGAAGACTCGATGGCCAAAATGGATCATGATTTTGTGAGGGCGCTGCGGCACGGGATGCCGCCCGCCGGGGGCTTGGGGATCGGGATCGATCGGCTGGTGATGTTGCTGACCAATTCGCCGACGATCCGGGACGTGATCCTGTTTCCCCTCCTGCGACCGGAAAGTTCCCCCTGAACATGCGGAGGAACCGCATACGACTTTGCCTAAGGACGGGCCATGTTCAAATTGCTTCTCTCGTGGCGTTATCTCCGTACCCGCTACATCGCCCTCGCGTCGATCATCAGCGTGACGCTGGGAGTGGCCACACTGATCGTGGTCAACAGCGTGATGGCGGGCTTCAGCGAGGAAATGCACCGTCGTCTGCACGGCATCTTGTCGGATATCGTCTTTGAAAGTCATAGTTTGGGGGGGCTTCCCGATCCCGACTGGCACATCGCCGAGATCCGCAAAGTGGTGGGCGAGCGGTTGGTTGGCATCACATCGACGGTCCAGGTCCCGGCGATGTTGAGTTTTCCGATGCGGGGCCAATGGATCACCCGCCAAGTGAATCTGATCGGTGTGGACGAAGAGACATACGCCGATGTGGGGGATTTCAGCCAGTACTTGCTGCATCCGGAGAACCGTGAGCGGCTGACGTTCGATCTGCACGAGGGCGGTTATGACGAGCGGTTACCCGAATCGGGTTGGGTCCAGCGGCGGCGGCGGATCGCCTACGAACGAGCCTACGACGAGCAGTTGCGGCAGATCGAATCGCTTGGCCGGACGGAAACGGCCGACGCGTCCGCCGATTTTTCGCCGCCCGCCGATCCGTTCGGCGGCGTGCCGAGGGACCCCTACGGAGCCACGGCGTCGTCCGAGAGACCCAGCCAGGTCTTCGATGAAGCGAAACAACAGCACACGGGCGTGATCCTGGGGATGATGGTCGCCAGCGTACGCCACCGGGACCAAGACGGCGAAGTGCGGGACCACTTCTTGTGCCGTCCGGGCGACGACGTCAATTTGACCTTCCCGACCTCTCCCCCTCCCGGCCAAGCTCCCGCGGCACAGAGCGCCCGGTTCACCGTGGTGGATCTGTACGAAAGCAAGATGAGCGAGTACGATAGCACGTTCGCTTTCGTCCCGTTGAAAGATCTGCAGCGGTTGCGCGGCATGATCGACCCGGCCACCGGCGTTCGCAGTGTGACGGCCCTGCAAATCCGGCTGGCTCCCGGTTCCAATCTGAACGAAGTCCGGGACCAGTTGATCGCCCGCTTTCCTCCCGACCAGTACCACTATCGCATCCAGACCTGGCGCGACATGCAGGGCCCGTTGCTGGCCGCCGTCCAGATGGAAACCACGATCTTGAACATCCTGCTGTTCCTGATCATCGCGGTGGCCGGTTTCGGCATTCTGGCCACGTTCTTTATGATCGTGGTCGAGAAGACGCGGGACATCGGGGTGCTGAAGGCGTTGGGTGCCCCCAGTCGCGGGGTCATGAGCATTTTCTTGACCTATGGCTGTGCCCTGGGGACCGCCGGTTCCGGGGTCGGCATGGTCCTGGGCCTGCTCTTCGTATACTACATCAACGAGATCGCAACGGGTTTGGAATGGGTGACCGGCCAGGAGGTATTCGATCCGACGGTGTACTACTTCCAGGAAATCCCCACGATTGTCGAGCCGTTTACCGTGTTCTTGGTGGTTCTGGGATCGGTTTCGATCGCCGTTTTGGCTAGTGTTCTGCCGGCCCTGCGTGCCGCTCGACTGCATCCGGTCGAGGCCCTGAGGTGGGAGTGAGGGAAATCATAGGAGCGCCCTGTTGATGACGCATGCTGTTTACGATCGGACCGAATTGTCGCCCGTCGATCCGGACGGGTTATCGGAACCTTTCTACGGAGGGTCTGCGCCGCAGTCGCTAACCGCTCCGGCACCCCACATGGCCCCGCAACCCGCGCTGCTGAGTGCCCGGCGGCTGATGAAGAGCTACCGCAAAGGCAAGCATGTCATTCCGGTACTGCGGGGGGTCGATTTCGCGGTGCGCCAGGGCGAATTCGTCGCCGTCGTGGGCCAAAGCGGCTCGGGCAAGAGTACCTTACTGCACCTGCTGGGCACTTTAGATGCACCGGATTCGGGGGAAATCTGTTTCGAAGGCAACCGGATCGACAACCTGCCCTATCAGGCGCGTGACGTGCTGCGAAACCGCTACTTCGGTATGATCTTCCAGTTCTATCACCTGTTGCCGGAATTCAATACGCTGGAGAACGTTCTGGTCCCCCGCATGATTGGCCAGAGCGTGTGGCGGTATTGGCTGCAGCGACGCGCCCATGGGCAACGGGCCGGCGAGTTGTTGGAAATGGTGGGACTGTCCCACCGCCTGAAGCATAAGCCCAGGGAGCTGTCGGGGGGCGAGATGCAGCGCGCGGCGATCGCTCGGGCCCTGATCGCCAGCCCGCAACTGCTGCTGGCCGACGAGCCGACCGGGAATTTGGACCGGCATACGGGGGCCGAGATCATGCGTCTGTTGCGCACCTTGAACCGCGAGCAAAACCTCACTATCATCATGGTGACACACGACAGCACCATCGCGGGCAGGGCCGATCGCACGGTACGGCTGGTGGAAGGGCTGGTCGAACGTGTCACGTAATTCCTATCCCGAACACCGCCACCAGAAGAATTGCGATGCCCTTCAAGGTTTGGATCAACGGCCAATTATACGATCGCGAAAACGCCAAGATCGGAGTCTATGATCACGGTCTGCTGTACGGGGATGGCGTTTTCGAAGGCATGCGGATCTATGGCGGCAAGGTGTTTCGCCTCCAGGAGCACCTGGAGCGACTCTGGCATTCGGCCAAGGCGATTTGGTTGGAGATCCCGATTTCCTTGGGCGAGATGGCCGAGGCGGTCAACCAAACGATCCGGATCAACGGCTTGGAGGACGGGTACGTGCGCTTGCTCGTCACTCGGGGGGCGGGCACGCTGGGGCTGGACCCCAACCGAACCAGCGATCCCCAAGTGATTGTGATCGTCGATCACATCGAACTCTACCCGAAAGAGTACTACCGCAAGGGCTTGGAGATTGTCACGGTCAGCACCATCCGCAACCATCCGGCGGCGCTGAGTCCGCGGATCAAATCGCTGAATTATCTGAACAACATTCTGGCCAAGATCGAAGGCCAGCAGGCCGGATGTGTGGAAGCTTTGATGCTGAATCACAAGGGGGAGATCGCCGAGTGTACGGGCGACAACATTTTTCTGGTGGCGGACGGCGAGTTGCGGACCCCCCCGATCGACGCCGGCATTTTGGAAGGCATCACCCGGGCGGTGGTGATGGAGTTGGCGGAGGAGGCCGGAATGCGGGTCCGGGAGCTGCCGTTGACGAAACATGATGTGTATATTGCCGACGAGTGTTTTCTGACCGGCAGTGCTGCCGAGGTGGTGCCGGTGGTCAAGGTGGACAGCCGGCAGATTGGCAACGGTCGGCCCGGCCCGATCACGCAGCAGTTGCTGCAGCGTTTCCACGAAGTGACCCGCCAATGAACCCGGCCGCGACGGCAGACGGTCGCGGCGCCTCATTTCAAGGGAATTCGCCTGTGAACCGCCGCTTTGTCATCTTGACCGAAGGCTTCAGCAATCCGATCCGTGGGAAGACCGGAGCCTGCGTCATTCGCTACTGCCGGGACGAGGTGGTGGCGGTGCTGGACAGTACCGCTGTGGGCCGGACCAGTCACGAGTTGCTGGGGGTGGGGGATGTGCCGGTGGTCGGTTCCCTGGCCGACGTGCCGCAGGGCCGCACCCTGCTGATCGGAATCGCCCTGCCGGGCGGCCAGTTGCCTCCGGCCTGGCGAGCCATTGTGTCGGAAGCCATCGGGCGGGGCATGGATGTGGTTTCCGGCATGCACGATTTCCTGGCCGACGACCCGGAAATGGCCGCCGCCGCCCGCGAGCACCAGGTCCGGTTGATCGACGTGCGAAATCAGCGGATTCGCCACTGTGCCCGCGCCCAAGGCCTGCGGGACGAATGCCTGCGGATCCATACGGTCGGCCAGGATTCCAGCTTGGGGAAAATGCTGACCACGAGGGAACTGACACGGGCCCTGCAAGCGGCCGGGCGGGATGCCAAGTTCGCGGCCACAGGCCAGACGGGAATCATCGTGGAAGGCGATGGCTATCCGATCGATTGCATGGTCGCGGATTTCATCAGCGGGGCCGCCGAACAACTGGTCCTGGACCACCAGCATCACGAGATCCTGATGATCGAAGGTCAAGGGAGCCTGGCGCATCCCTCTTTTTCGGGGGTTACCTTGGGTTTGTTGCACGGTTGCCAGCCGCACGGGCTGATTCTCTGTTACGAAGCCGGACGCAGCACGGCCCTGGGACTGGATCACATCCCGCTGGCCCCGCTTGCCGAACTCCGCCGGTTGTACGAGCAGGTGGCGTCCCTGCTGCGGCCCTGCCGGGTGATCGGCATTTCGATCAACAGCCGCCGCCTCACGGCCGAGGAGGCGGCCGAGGAGCGGGGGCGGCGGGAACAGGAATTCGGGTTGCCCGTCTGCGACGTGCTCCGCGACGGCCCGCAACCGCTGGTCGATGCCGTGCTGAAATTGGCTGCCGAGCGTTCCTCGTCCGCTTGAGGAGGTCGAGCCGTGGAATTGGCGATGCATGCTTTCGATCTGCCCTTGCGACACGTATTTACGATCGCCCGCGGCTCGGTTTCGGTGCAACCGACCTTGGTGGTCGAACTTCGGGAGGGTCCGCATCGAGGGTATGGCGAGGCGACGACCAACCCGTACTACGGGGCCGAACGGGAAACGATGGTGCGGGTGCTGGACGCCCTCCGACCGCGACTCGAGTCCTGGGAACTGGAGGACCCGGCCCAGTTGTGGCGGGCGGTGCAGCCGGCATTGGCCGACCACCCCTTCGCCTTGTGTGCTCTGGATATGGCAGCCCACGATCTATGGGGCAAAATGCGGGGCAAACCGCTGTATCGGCTGTGGGGACTGGACCCCCGGCAGGCGCCGCTGAGCAATTACACGATCGGCATTGCGGACATCGACGTGATGGTGGCAAAGCTGCAGGAATTCCCCGGCTGGCCGATCTATAAGATCAAGCTGGGAACGGAGCGCGATTTGGAGATCGTGCGAGCGCTCCGCCGCCACACGGACGCCGTATTTCGCGTCGACGCCAACTGCGGCTGGACGCCCGACCAGACGTTGCGCAATGCGGCCGAACTGCGTGAACTGAACGTCGAGTTCATCGAACAGCCGTTGCCGGCGGATCAGCACGACGCGATGCGGCGGCTGCGGGCGGAGAGTCCCCTGCCGTTGATCGCCGACGAAAGCTGTGGGGTGGAAGCGGATGTGGACCGGTGCCACGAAGGCTTTCACGGGATCAACATCAAGCTGGTCAAGTGTGGCGGTTTGACGCCGGCGCGGCGGATGATCCGCCGAGCCCGCCAACTGGGTCTCCAGGTCATGGCGGGCTGCATGACCGAATCGACCGTCGGCATTTCGGCGTTGGCCCAGTTGTTACCGTTGCTGGACTACGTCGACATGGACGGCGCCCTGCTGCTGGCCCAAGATATCGCCCGCGGTGTCCGTTTGGAGCAAGGCCGCTGCCGGTACCCGGAAGTCAACGGCACGGGTGTCGAACTGGTCCCCCCACACTTAGTCCCCCCACACTTAGTCCCCCACACTTAGTCCCCCACACTTAGTCCCCCTACACTTAGTCTCCCTACACTTAGTCCCCTACACTTAGTCCCCCTACACTTAGTCCCCCTACACTTAGTCGAGGTACGCTCGGTCGAACAGCCGGGGACGTGAAGG
>SLEY01000358.1 GCA_007124535.1 Planctomycetaceae bacterium | reverse complement strand
TCAGACCAACGCTCTGTCCCGACCCCTAATCGAACGGGAAGGCGACAGAAATGGAGCACCGCCTCAGAAAAATGGAACACCAGCAGCCACGCCAACGCTCCGAAGAACGTGGCCAGCGCCGCGTAAAACAGATAGTGCAACGGCCGCTGGAAGGTGTAGGAGTACGAGCGGCTGAAAGCGTCAAACGCATCCCCCTGCTCCTCGCTGCTGATGGCCCCCCACATCAAGGGCCAGCCAAACATCAGACCCAGCAGGAGGATCGTGATCGACAGACTGCCCAAGAGAAGCAGGAACCAGAAGACACCCGCCAGCAGAACGCCGCCGCCGGTGCGCATCAACAAGCCCATCAGGACCAGCGGCAGGGCGATCAATACCACGCCGACCAGGGGGAAGAGGGGCGCGCTGACATAGGATAGCCATCGGCGAGTGGCATGGCGGAGGGCCTCCCCCAAACCGATTTGCTCTTCTCGCCCCAATTTGACAGCCGCCATGCGCGTGATCGCGCCGCCGAAGAACCCCCAGACCAGCAGCATCCAGAAGGTTCCCAACAGCAAGACCAGGAGCGGCCCGAAGCTCAAGTCGCCGCGAAGCACGCCCGCCATCGGCCACACAAACCGGCGGTAGATGGGCTCGACAATGCTGGGCTCCGTGCTCACGATCTCCCCAATCGACTGGGGAAACATCGGCGGCGCCCACTCGTCCTGCAGTTCGTGAGGCCAGCGGGCATTGTCGGCCATCAACCCATAGCGGAATTCCGCCTCCCGGCGGTGCACGGCCGGCAGCAACCACGCCTCACTCCCGATCCATCCCAACGGGGTGAGCAGCGTCCCGAGCGTCGCCAGGAATAAGATTGGCAGAGTGATTGCCAGTCCGAAGGTACGAAACAGGATCAGCCAGGGGCATAGGTCCCTCCAGGCCAGTTCGCGTACGACCACCCGATCGGCCGCCATGATGCGTCTCCTCCTGCCCAAAAAAACGTAGCCACCCTCGCCTTCGGCCGTCGCGTGGGGTTGGTTCAGGGCGCCGACGTGGGCGAGCTGTCGCCCGCAACATTTCCCGAACTGCCCGGCTCCGACTGCTCCTCCTCGACCACCGGTAAACCCTGGGCTTCCTCAAGCCAGCGGCCCAGGTCGATCAGGCGGCAGCGCTCACTGCAAAAAGGGAGTGCCGCCGCCTTTTCGGGCGAAAATCGTGTCCCACAGGAGGGGCACCGCCATGGGCTCTCATCACGAACTGGCCGCAACGGCTTTCTCGCCGGAACCACTCTTGGACTTTTCACCATCAGATTTCTTCGTTTTCGACTCGGCCGGCTTGTCGGCCGCGGCCGCCTTCTTATAAGATTCGCTCCGGTAATCGGTCTGGTAGAACCCCGATCCCTTGAACAGCAGGGCCGCCCCCGTGCCGAACAGACGCCGTAATTTGAGCTTCCCGCACTCCGGGCATTTGCGCTTCACGGGCTCACGGAACGTTTGGAACAATTCGAACGTGTGACCACATTCGTTGCATTCATAGTCATAAGTTGGCATCCGGTTCTCCTCGATAAATTGGCTGACCAGGATCCGACTTGAGCCAAGCCGCCCTCCTTCCAGCCGCTGTGTTTCTCTGTCCTCACGAACTCGAGATCCATTCGCCCTCATCGTCCGGCGGTTCCTGCTCCTCTTGAACCTCCTCGGCCGTGGGAGGTGGAGTACCCGCCGAAACGACCACCCGGGAGGGCCTGACCACACGGTCGTGCAGCAGGTAACCCGTTTCCGTGGCCTGGATCACATGGCCGGCAGGCACTTCTTCATGCGGGAACTGGGCGATGGCTTCATGGACGTGCGGATCGAATAGTGTACCTTCCGCAGCGATGACTGTGCAGTGGTGGTTTTCAAATACGTCCAGCCACTGCTGCACGACCAGCCGAACCCCTTCTAACAGGCTGTCGCCGGCTGCGGCGTGTTTTTCCGCCGCGTGGATGGCCCGTTGCAGATTATCCAGCACCGGCAGCAGGTCCTGGAGGAAGGGCATCAAGGCGTACTTGCGATCTTCGTCCATCTGACGATGGATCCGTTTGCGAAAGTTTTCCAGTTCCGCTTGGGCACGCAAGGCCCGGTTTTGGACTTCGGCCAAGTCCGCTTCCAGTTGGACGACCAGCTGCGCCTGCTCAACCGCCTCTTCCACGGGGCCGGTCCGCGTTGTTTCCGCGGCTCCCGCGGCCTGCTCCGGCGGCGTGGCTTCCGCCGCCGTTTCCCCTGTGGGGTGCTCCTTGTCGTGCAAATCGTCCGGTCGTTGCATTTCCGGTCTTTCGTCCGCTTGATCCCTGGTCATGATTACCTGTCCTCAATGGCCCCCGATTGGGTTACTCGGAGTCCTCTTCCCTCGTCGTGAAGTAACTGGTCAGTTTCTCCAAAAAGGTTTGCCGGTGCGGCGAAACGTGCGCGCTCTCGACCTCGGCCAACTCGCGCAACAATTCCTCTTGCCGCGGTGTCAGTTTTTTGGGTACTTCGATATAGGTTTGAATCAGCAGATCGCCTCGGGGACCTCCGCGGGGGTCCGGCATGCCACGGCCGTCCAACCGGAACACGTCGCCGGATTGGGTACCGCCGGGGATCGTAATCTGGTCGGGTCCGGTCAGCGTGGGTACGTCGAGGTCGGCGCCGAGTGCCGCTTGACTGTAGGTGATCGGCAGTCGCAGGACCAGATGCGTGCCATCCCGTTGAAACAGGCGGTGGGGGCGGACGGTGACGAAGCAGTAGCAATCGCCGCGGGGCCCGCCCTCCGGACTCGGTTCGCCCTCGCCGCTCAGCCGGATCCGCATGTTCGTATCCACGCCCGGGGGGATGGAGACCTCCAAGCTGACCGGTTGGTCCCGGTAGCCCGAGCCGCGACAATCGCCACACGGATCGGCGATCCATTGTCCGCTGCCCCGGCAGGCGGGGCAGGTGGTTTGGACCCGGAGGATTCCCGCCGATTGGACGACTTGGCCGCGGCCGCCACAACGGCGGCAGGTTTCCGGCGAACTGCCCGGCCGGCTGCCGCTGCCCTTGCAGGTGGCGCAGACCTCGCTACGGCGGAATTCAACCGTCTTGGTCACGCCCTGGGCCGCTTCTTCCAAATCCAACACGACGTCGCAACGAATATCGGCGCCCCGACGAACCCGTCGCCGCCGCCCTCCGCCTCCGCCACCAAAGAGATCCCCGAAACCGAACAGATCGCCAAACGCCTCGAAGATGTCGCCCACGTCCGAGTACTGGGGCGAAAACCCGCCGCTCTCCAACCCGGCATGCCCGTAGCGATCGTAAATCGCCCGCTTCTCCGAGTCTCGCAGCACCTCGTACGCCTCGGCCGCCTCCTTGAATTTGGCCGTCGCCGTCTCGTCGCCCGGATGGCTGTCCGGATGGTAGCGGATCGCCAACTTGCGGTACGCTGCGGCGATCTCTTTCTCGGCGGCGCTGCGGGAAACCCCCAAGACCTCGTAGTAATCGCGTTTGCCCGCCATAGTCGCCATGGCCCTTTTCCTTACGTTTCAAAAAACGGGTCACTTCGCGGGGGAAGTGACCCGTTGGGAGTCCGTCGTTACGCCAGCTCCTGGGAAGGCTTACGCCCCTCGCTCAGGCGACTGCCCCTTCGACCTGACGCTTCTCCTTGTCCTCCTGTTCGTACTTGGTGACCAAAGTTTCCGTGGTCAGCATCAATCCGGAAATGCTGGCGGCATTGGCCAATGCGGTGCGAACCACCTTGACCGGATCGATGATCCCGGCCTTGAACATGTCCAGGTACTCGCCCGTATTGGCGTCGTAACCCACGTTGACCGCCTTTTCGCGAACCTCTTCGGCCACCACGGAACCGTCCTGACCACAGTTGTCGACGATTTGCTTCAACGGCGTGTCCAGGGAGCGCAGCACGATGTCGACCCCGATCTTCTCGTCGCCGCGTGCAGCCGACCGCGCCTTCTCCACCGCCTCACGGCAGCGCAACAGCGCCACGCCCCCGCCGGGAAGGATGCCTTCCTCCACCGCCGCTCGCGTGGCGTGCAGGGCGTCTTCGATCCGGGCCTTGGTCTGCTTCATCTCGACCTCGGTGTCCGCACCGACCGAAACCACCGCCACACCGCCCGAGAGCTTGGCCAAGCGCTCCTGGTACTTCTCCTTGTCGTACTCGCTGTCGGTCTGCTCGATCTGCTGATTCAACTGGCGGATCCGCTTCTCCACCGCCTCGCGGTCCCCACCGCCTTCGACGATGGTCGTGCTGTCCTTGTCCACCGTGACCTTCTTGGCTTGACCCAAATGGCTCAACTCCAGCTTCTCCAACTGGATCCCCAGGTCCTCGCTGATCATCTCCCCGCCGGTCAGGATGGCAATGTCGGCCAACATCGCTTTGCGGCGATCCCCAAATCCGGGCGCCTTGACCGCACAGACGTTCAACACGCCCCGCAGCTTGTTCACCACCAGCAACGTCAGGGCCTCGCCCTCGATGTCCTCCGCAATGATCAACAGCGGCTTGCCCGCTTGGCCAACCTTCTCCAGAATCGGCACCAAATCGCGGATGTTGTTGATCTTCTTCTCATGGATCAGCAGCAGGCAATCCTCCAGCACGCAGTCCATGTCCGACGTGCGGTTGATGAAATACGGCGACAGGTATCCCTTGTCGAACTGCATCCCATCGACGAACTCCACCTCGGTCTCGCTCCGCTTGCCTTCCTCGACGGTGATCACCCCGTCCTTGCCGACCCGCTCCAGGGCATCGGCCAACTGCTGCCCGATGGCCATGTCGTTGTTGGCGCTGATCGCACCGACCTGAGCCACCTCCTCCTTGCTGGTCACCGGCTTGGCGATCTCGTACAGATGCCCGACCGCCGCATCCACCGCCCGCTCGATGCCCCGGCGAATCGCCATCGCATTGCTGCCGGCGACAATGTTCCGCAAACCCTCGCGGAAGAATGACCGAGCCAGCACCGTGGCCGTGGTCGTGCCGTCGCCGGCCAGATCCGATGTCTTCTGCGCAACTTCGATGACCAGCTTGGAACCCATGTTCTCGAAGCGGTCTTCCAACTCGATTTCCTTGGCTACCGTCACGCCGTCCTTCGTCACCGAAGGACCGCCGAACGACTTGTCGATGATCACGTTCCGACCGGTCGGCCCCATCGTCACGGCAACCGCATCCGCCAGTCTGTCCACCCCTTGCAGCATCTTTGCCCGGGCGTGGTCTTCAAAAAGAAGTTGTTTTGCCACTTGTCTCGACCTCGTTTGGTGTATCGTGTTTGTTCCGCCCTCACGAGGCGGGACGAGTCGGCCGCACCGCTCGCCCGCCGCACGCTCTGCTTCCAGCCTAGTCCAGCACTTTGGCCAGAATGTCGCTCTCCCGCAGGATCTTCACTTCCTCGTTGTGGATCTCGATCTCCGTACCACCGTACTTGCCGTAGATCACCTCGTCCCCTTCCGCAACCGACATCTCGGCCCGCTGGCCATTGTCCAACAAGCGGCCGGGACCAACCGCCACCACCTTGCCACGCTGCGGCTTCTCTCTCGCCGTGTCCGGCAGGACAATCCCACCCGCCGTCGTCTCTTCGGCTTCCATCGGCTCCACTACCACACGATCATCCAACGGTCGAATCTTGATCTTTGCCATCATGTATTCCTTATATTCCTGTCAGGGTTCCGCTGTTCTTGTCGACTTGGTTTGCAATATTCAGAAAGTTTCCACGAAGCGACGAGGGGGGGCTACATCATGCCACCCATGCCGCCCATGCCGCCCATGCCGCCCATGCCACCCATGCCACCCATGCCGCCCATGCCACCCATGCCGTCAGGCGGCGGGCCACCGGCGGATTCGTCCTCTTCCTTGGGAATCTCCGTGACCAAAGAACTGGCGGTGAGCAACAAACTGGCGACACTGGCCGCGTTCTGGAGCGCGGTTCGCACCACCTTGGTCGGATCGATGATCCCGGCTTCGGCCAAGTCGGTGTAAACGCCCTTGTCCGCGTCAAAACCTTCGTGCTTGCCTTTCAGCTTGCGCACCCGGCTGACGACCACGGCCCCGTCGTGCCCCGCGTTCTGGGCGATGCGTCGCAGGGGATAATCCAGGATGCGGCGAACGAGATCCACGCCCATCTTCTCGTCGCCCTCCAGTTCCAGCTTGTCCAACGACTTCTCGGCACGGATCAGGGCCACGCCGCCTCCGGTGACGACCCCCTCTTCCAAAGCCGCTTGCGTCGCCGCCTTGGCGTCTTCCAGCAAGGCCTTGCGCTCTTTCATCTCGGTCTCGGTCGCCGCGCCACAATGGATCTGCGCCACACCGCCCGACAATTTGGCCAGCCGCTCCTGGAGCTTCTCGCGATCGTAGTCGCTGGTCGTCTTTTCGATTTCCTGGCGGATCTGGGACACACGCCCTTGGATGTCGGCCTTCTTGCCCATGCCGCCCACGAAAATGGTTTCGTCCGAAGTGATCTTGACCTTCTTCGCCCGGCCCAGATCGCTGAGCTTGACACTCTCCAAGTCGATCCCCAAATCCTTGAAGATCGCGGTCCCGCCCGTCAGCGCGGCGATGTCGCCCATGATCGCCTTGCGACGATCCCCATAACCGGGGGCCTTGACCGCACACACATTCAAAATCCCCCGCATCTTGTTGACCACCAGCGTGGCCAAGGCCTCGCCTTCCACGTCCTCGGCGATCACCAGCAACGGCTTGCGGGACTTGCTGAGCGACTCCAACAGGGGGATCAGCTTCTTGTTGGAAGAGATCTTTTCTTCGTAAATCAGGACGTAACAGTCCTCCAATTCGACCGACACCTCGTCCTCATTCGTGACGAAGTGGGGGGACAAGAACCCGCGATCGAACTGCATGCCCTCGACGACTTCGACCGTCGTCTCGAAACCGCGACCCTCTTCGACCGTGATCACGCCGTCCTTGCCGACCTTGAGAAAGGCTTCCGCCAGGACACTGCCGATCGAGGTGTCATTATTACCAGCGATGGTCGCCACCTGCTGGATTTCCTTTTTGCTCTTTTCGTTGATCGGGGTCGCCTGCTTGGCAATCCCCGCCACGACGGCTTCGACGCCCTTTTGGACGCCGCGAGCCAACGCCATGGCGTCCGCCCCGGCGGCGATCCTCCGCAACCCTTCGCGGAAAATGGCTTCCGCCAGCAAAGTCGCGGTGGTGGTGCCATCCCCCGCCACATCGTTGGTCTTGCTGGCAGCCTCCTTGACCAACTGGGCGCCGAGATTTTCGTTGGGATCGTCCAAATCGATGTCTTCCGCGACGGTTACCCCGTCCTTCGTGATTTTGGGCGAGCCCCAGCCTTTGTCTAAAACCGCGTTGTGGCCACGGGGGCCCAAGGTACTGCTGACCGCCCGCGCCAGCTTCGACACGCCGGCCAGCAGGGCTTGCCTCGCGTCGTCTTCATAGACCATCATTTTTGCCACGTCCGGAATCCTCCTTTGTAGACAACAGGGAACAGTGCGCCATCACGATTGATTGCTGGCCCCGCGAAGGCTTCGCAAGCTGTACGTACAGACCATTCTGGCAGATCGCGATGATGGAACTGCCCTTACAGCAAGCCGTGTGCCAAGATACAACGGGACGCCGTAAACGTTGTGAAAAAAAGGGGTTAGAGCAATTCGGCGGCTGCGGTCGGGCGGGCGGCGAGCGGGCAAGCCGCCGCTGGGGTGCCATAATGGCAGACCGCGCCGCCGCCGCGGTGCATTATTGACCCGGCTTTCCCGACAACGTAGACTCGGAGAATCGGAAGGGAATTGGGTCCCTTCCCCGCGGATCCGCAGCCGGCTGGTAGACGCCCCAATTGATCCGCCGATCCGAAGTCCCTCGTTCGTACTGGATTTACCCTGGAGAAATAACATGCACCACGCGAGGAATCACGCCGATCCGTCGTCGCGACGGGCTTTCTTACAGCAAGCCACCGCCATGGGCTTGGGGGCCACCGCCTGGAGCCTGGTCGGCAATCCCGCCCTGAGTCGGGCCGCGGACAAGGAACTCGAAATGCCCTTCAAGTTCGCCAAATGCAATGAGACGTTCGTGGGCTGGCCGTTCGGTAAGGTCTGTCGGTTTGTAGCCGAGTGCGGTTACACGGGGCTGGAAATCGCTCCGTTTACCATCGAGACGTACGTGACCGACGTGCCGCCACGGCGGCGAGCTCGCCTGCGACGCCAAATGGAAGACGCGGGCTTGGAATGCGCAGGACTCCACTGGCTGCTGGCCAAGACCGAGGGTTTGCACCTGACGCATCCGGACGCCGAGATCCGCAAACGTACGGGGGAATACCTGGCCGAATTGGGTAGATTTTGCGCCGATCTGGGCGGCGACATCATGATTTTCGGCTCGCCCCAGCAACGCAACCTGCTGGAAGGCGTCAGCCGCGATCAGGGCATGGAATATGCCGCCGAGGTGTTCAAGTCGATCATGCCGGTGTTGGAAGACCGGGGCGTGATCCTGGCCCTGGAACCGCTGGGCGACGAGACGAATTTCTTCCCCTACGCGGCCGACGCCGTCGAACTGGCGGAAATGGTGGATTCGCCGTGCTGCAAGATAATGCTGGACTGCAAGGCCATGGTGCATGAAGAGGATTCGATGCCGACGTTGATCCGCCGCTACCGGTCGTGGATGACGCACTTGCACGCCAATGACCCGAATCTGCAGGGGCCCGGGATGGGCGATTTGGATTTCGTGCCGATTTTCGAAGCCTTGTTCGACATCGAATTCGACCGCTGGGTCTCCGTTGAGGTCTTCGATTACACTCCCGGGCCCGAAGCGCTGGCCAAAGAGAGCATCGCCTACATGCGGGAGTGTGTCAAGAAACTGCAGGCTTGAATCGGTCGGCCGATCCCG
>SLEY01000519.1 GCA_007124535.1 Planctomycetaceae bacterium | reverse complement strand
GGCCGCTGCGCGACGGGGTGTTGCTGTTTTTGATCACGTCCTTGAGCGGAACGGTGCTATTGAACGCGATTGCGATCGCCCGCGTGCGGGTGTGGAATCCGTCGCGCGAGGTGCGTTGGGAACAGCGGGAGCGTCCGGCGGCGTCCAGCATTTGGGGGGTCGAACACGACTTGGTTCAATCCGGCGTGGCGGAGGGGGAACTGGCGGAATCCGCTCGTTCGAGTCATGTGGATGCGCGGGTCCAGGACACGCGTCTGGTCACCCGCCAGGTGTGGGACAATCCGATCCTGTGGCGCGAGGTCTGCACGTGGGCTCACGGGCGCAAGGTGTTGTTGATTCGCGCGGCCTACTTGCTGCTGTTTGTAATGGCCGCCGCGGGGCTGTACTGGTCGTTGGGTCAAGTTGCGGATGCGGGGGCCTTGATCCCGCGGGCAGCGCGACCCCTGGCCCCGTTCTTCCTGGTCAGTCTGGTATTGGTCAATGCCCTGGCGGTGACCTCGGTAACGAACGAACGGGACGGTCAGGCGTTGGACCTGTTGCTGGTGACGGACCTTTCGCCTCGCGAGTTCGTATTTGGCAAACTGGGCGGCGTGTTGTGGGTGACGAAGGAGATGGTCCTGTTGCCGATGCTGTTGTGTGGCTATTTGTGGTGGCAGGGAGGCTTGAGCGGCGAGAATTTTCTGTATGTGCTGGTGGGTTTGGCCGTCATGTTCCTGTTTGTGAACATGTTGGGCTTGCATTGCGGGATGAACTATGCGAATTCGCGCACGGCGATTGGAGTCAGCTTGGGGGTTGTATTCTTCTTGTTTTTGGGGGTAGTCACCTGCATGCTGATCATGGTGTCGTTTGCCGGATCGTTCCAGACGCAATTGGGGCCTTTTTTGGCGTTCATTTTGGGGGGTAGCGTGGGGTTGTTTGTCACGTTGGGCTACCGCAACCCCTCGCAAGCGATCCAATTGGCTTCGCTGGCGCTTCCTTTAGCCACGTTTTATTCGATCACGAGTTTTCTGCTGGGCAATCCGCTGGCGGTATTTCTGGTGACGGTGACGATTTACGGATTTACGACGGCGGCCATGTTGATTCCGGGGATTTACGAGTTCGACATTGCGATGGGTCGGACGAAGGTACCGGGCGAGGAATAGAGGCGGTTGCGAGGACGGCGACGTGGCCTTGTGGTTGGAGATGCTGCCGTGGCTGGTGGGGATGTTGGTGCTGATGAGCGCCTCGGCATTTTTTTCGGCCAGTGAAGCGGCGTTATTTTCGTTGCGTCTGCCCGAGCGGCGCAAACTGGCGGTCGGCAGCCGGGCTCAGCGTCTGGCGGCGTCGTTGCTGGCCGATCCGGATCGTTTGTTGACGGCGATTTTGTTTTGGAATCTGCTGTTCAACATGGCATATTTCGGGGTGGCCTCGATTGTTGGTTTCCAGCTGGAGCGGGGCGGGGCGGGCGATCCCCGCTGGGCATTGGGTTTTGCGGCTGGCGCCTTGCTGACGATTATATTTTTCAGTGAGATGCTGCCGAAGACACTGGCCGTGCTGGTGGCTCCGTCGTTAGCCCCGGTCCTGGCCCCTTTGTTGTCTTTGGCTGTCCGAATCGTGACGCCCTTTCTGCCGGCGTTACGGATGGCGAACCTGTTGTCGCGGCGGCTGATCTGGCCCCACTTTCGGGCGGAACCCTATTTGGATGCGACGGATCTGGCTCGGGCCATCGATGTTTCGCGGGGGGACGCGGAGTTGGTGCAGGAGGGCCGGATGGTATTGAACAACATCGTGGCCATGTCGGACATTCGATTGGACGAATGGATGCGGCCTCGGGCGCAGTTCGAGGTATTTCGACCTCCGGTGAGCTGGGAGGATTTGGGCGAGGGTTTAACGCCTCCGGGCTACCTAGTGATCGCTGATCCGGATGGGGGGGAGATTGTGGCGGCGGTGGATTTGGGCCAGCTGAGTCAGTTGCCGGCGGATCATCTGGAGCGTCTGGCTCGCCCGGTGCTGTACCTGCCCTGGTGCGCCTCGGTGGCCGACGCGTTCCAGCAGATGGTGGATTTGGATCGCGAGGTGGTGGCGGTGGTCAACGAATTCGGGGACACGATCGGGATCCTGACGTACCACGATTTGTTGGACACGATGTTTTCGGACCAACCGAATCGCAGTGCCCGTTTGTTGAACCGCCCGCCGATCCGGCAGGTGTCGTCGGATGTGTGGCATGTGACCGGGGTGGCGGGGATCCGTTCGCTGGCGCGCGAGTTGGGGGTCCGCTTGCCTCACAGCCGCAATGCGACGGTTGCCGGGGTGTTGCAAGAGACGTTGTACCGGTTGCCGAGCGAAGGGGATCAGGTGGTTTGGGGGCCGCTGGAATTCCGGGTCCTGGAGGCGGAAGAGCACGCCTGCCTGCTGGTGGAAGTCGTGCGTCACGCGGTGGGGGACGGCGAGGACGGTGCATCGTGATCCTTCCGTGGCTGATCCTGTGTTTGGGCATTTTGCTGAGCGCCTTTTTCAGCGGCGCGGAGACGGGTTTTTACCGTGTGACGCGAGTGCGGTTGGTGATCGACGCGGTCGAAGGGGATTGGGTTTCCCGGGGGTTGTTGCAGTTGACGAACCATCCCACCTGGTTTGTGGCGACCACGCTGGTCGGCAACAACCTGGCCAATTACCTGGCCTCGCTGGGCACGATTTGGTTGGCCCAGCAGTGGGTGCGGGTTCCGACGGAGGGGATCGAGTTGACGGCGACGGTGCTGTTCACGCCGCTGGTGTTTGTGTACGGCGAGTTGTTGCCGAAGTCTCTGTTTTTCAAGGCCCCCAACGTCCTGCTGCGTCGCAGTGCGCCCTGGTTTCTGTTGTTTTCGGTATTGTTTGCTCCCATTTCGGCGGTGCTGGCGTTGTTGGGCCGGATCCTGCAGACGGTGGTGGGGGAAGCGCCGTTGCGGGTGCGTCCGGAACTGGCTCGGAAAGAGTTGCAGGAGGTCTTGCGGGAGGGTCAGGAGGCGGGCGTACTGTGCGCCCCCCAGTTGCGTACGGCGCGGGATGTGTGCGACATTGGGGGCAAGGCGGCCCATCGTTTCTGCCGCCCGCCGGGCCAGATCCTGGCCGTGCCCCGAGGAACTCGCAAAGAACACGTGTTCCGGCGGGCACGCAAGCTGCGGGAACCTCGGATCATCGTCACCGACCCGGCTTCGGGTCAGGCGATCGGATATCTGCGGGTGATCGAATTGCAGTTGAGTGATTCGCAGGTGGTGGACCGGTACCGTCCCCTGGTCCCTCTGCACCCGAACACTTCCCTGATTCAAGCCTTGCTGCAAATGCGGGAGGTCAAGGAGGAGGTGGGGCAGGTGGTGGACGAATCCGGTCGCTCGTGGGGGTTGGTCTATGGCAGCGATGCGATCGAGTTGCTGGTCCGGAATCGTTCGGCTCGTTTCGCCTCGCCGCTGCTCTCTGCCGGCGGTTTGGCGCCAGGGGTTACGAAGGGAGGAAACCGATGAAACCGAGGAAACCGAGTCGGCAAAGAAGGGGGGCTCGTAGCCTCCGCTGCGCCGTGCTGTGGGCGTCCCTGCTCGTGTTGGTGGTTTGCGCGGCGGGCCGGGCGCAGCCGCGGACGATGTACAAGCCGGCCGACATTGAAAATGCCCGCCGCAACGTCCAGCGGTACCCGTGGGCCCGTTCGTTGGTTCAGGGCTGGAAAAGTCGTGCCGCATTCGCTCTGGAGCAGGACCGGGCTTTCTTCGAGGACCTGATTCCCGAATTGACTCCCGGAACGCACTACGGGCAGACCTGCCCGGCCTGCGTGGACCCGGCCCAGCGCCGGGGGGCTCGCAATTTGACCTGGAGCGTCCGGGATCCCGACCGGTTGACGTGCCGGGATTGCGGTACGGTCTACCCGAACGAGGCGTATCCGGAAACCGGTGTCCTGGAGTTGCCGCAGCAGGGGCAGACGTTGACCTACTACCAGACGCCGGAGGAACGAGCTTTACCGCCCGAGGCCACGGACGCCGAGCGTGCCGAACACGCCTTGCTGGGGATCAACAACCTGCCGGCGATGAACAGCATGAGCGGGTTGACGCGATACTACCGGGCGCGGTGGGCGTGGAACGAGGCCCTGAACTTGGCCAAACTGTATGCCGTGACGGAAGACGTGGCCTACGCCGAGCGGGCGCTGTGGATCCTGGATCGTTTTGCGCAAGTTTTTCCCAACTATTTGTATAAGTCGTATGTGGGAAGTTGGGCGGACGGGGACCCGGCGGAGGTGGCTGCCAACATGGGCGATCCGGGTACGCCTCGAGGCGGTCGTTTGCCCCCGGACACCGTGCGGCATCCCTACGGTTTGCCCGCCCAACATACGGGCGAGGACGAACAGGGACCTTACTCCACTCTGTACAATGGCTTTTGGGGAGCCGGCCGCTTGAGTTGCCACGGGATGGGCAGCGATGCCTTTCCGTTGCTGTACTTGACCAAGGCCTACGACCTGACTCGCGATGCGCACGATTCCGGCGGGCGTCCGGTGGCGGACGCCGCCATGCACCGCCGCATCGTGACGGATCTGATCGAAGCCGGCTGTGCGGACTACGATCACTGGGACGATCTATCCAATAAGGGCGTCGCCACCCGTTCGTTGAGTGCCGCGGTCGGGGTGCTGCTGGAACAGCCCGGGCGGGTGCGGCGGGCTCTGGAAGGTTTCGAACAGGTGCTGGCCTCGCGTTACCATTTCGACGGTTTCTACTCCGAGTCACCCGCCTATGCTCGGCACAATTACTTGAGCATGCGTCATTTGCCCGAGATCTTGTACGGGTACAGCGATCCGCCGGGCTACCAGCCGGAGGAAGGTTCGCGTTTGGAGAACCTGGACCTTTTTTCGGACGGACATTTTCACTTGGCCCTGCTGGCGATGGTGCGGATGCTGGCCCCGGGGAATCTCAAGCCGGTGATCGGCAACAGCCGTCCCGGCACGCCGCTGGGCACGCGTTATGCCGAGGTGCTGGCGGCGCGTTTGGGCGGCCCCTACGCGGGGCTCCGTGAAACGCTGGCCGGCCAGTCGCTGGACGCCGCCGGCAGCGAGTACCTGCTGTGGTACGGTTCGCCCGAGTTGCAAACGGAAGCGCCCACCGCCCTGCCGCTGCGCAGCGAGTGGTTTCCGGGATGGCATGTGGGGGTGCTGCGGGGCGGCCGATCCGACACCGCCCTGTACTTGGTCGGCGACGAGCATCGCTGGACGTTGCGAACCGGACACCGGCATGCCGATACGCTGCACCTGAGTTACTACGCCTTCGGTGAAGAACTGGTATCGGATCGGGGGTACTATTCGGGCAGCGCTCATCGCACGCCGGACGGCCGCTTGGGACAACGTTGGACGTCCGGCACGCTGTCGCACAATCTGGTGGTGGTCGATGAAGCGAATCAGAGCGGTGCGCCGCGCGGGTCCCACCTGGAGTTGTTCGGTAGCGGTCCGGGCGTCGAGATGATCCAGGCGTCGGGCTTTGGCGGTTACCCGCAGTGCAGCGAATACCGCCGCACCTGCGCCCACGTCCGCGGGCCGGACGGCAACCACTATGTCGTGGACTTCTTTCGCGTCGCGGGCGGACGAACTCACCAATACACGTTCCATGCCAACGGCCGCCTGGTGGATTGGTGTCCGGCGGAACCGGCCCTGCAACCGGTCGAGTTGTCGGAGGCTTGGAGCCAGTGGGTGGAACGGCCGCGGGGCAGGGTCCCGGCCGAACCGGCTACCTTTACTTGGAACGATCGCGACGTGAACCTGGACCTGATGCTGCTGAACCAGGAGACCTTGGACCGGATCGTGGTCGCCGACGCCCCGGGCTGGCGCCGTCATGCCGAGGCGTTGGAAGGCTGGGAGCCGATCCAGCAGATCCTGGCCGAGCGTCATGCCGGAGACGAGCAGCCGTTGGCCAGTCGCTATGCGGCGGTGATCGTGCCTTATACGAGTGAAACCACGCCCGTGGTGTCTGCCCGCCTGCTGGTTGACGATGCGGAAAGCGGGGCGATGGCGGTGGAAGTCCGGTTCGCGGAACGCACCGACTATCTCATTTCCGCCAAAGATTCGCAATTGCGGGAATACGGTCCGGTCACGGCGGCGGGTGAGTTCGCGTTCGTCTCGGTGGACGAAGCGGGGCAGGTCCTGCAGGCTTACCTGCTGGCTGGCACGTTGTTGGAGCACGGCGACACGCGGATCGAACTGGCGGAAGCCACCACGAGGTTACGGGTTGACTCGGTGGCCGAGCGGACCTTCCATCTGGCGGAACCGTTAACCGAGCGTCTGGGGGCCACCGCCCGTTTCGTGCTGGCCGACGGCCCGACTCCCTTGGATGGCGAGACCCCGCGCCCGCGGACCGGATTCGACGTCGAAGCCGTAAGCCCCAACACGATCACGGTTCGCGATTATCCGGTGCAGCCCAGCGACGAAGTCACCCTGCTGCACGCGACGTGGCGGGACCACCGCGAGGACAAGCATCTGCGAGAAAACTAATGTCGAAAACGAAAGACGAGGCCGGACCCCCGCTGCCCCGCTGCTGTCACTTCCGATCCGTTCAAGGGGTCGGGGGGAATCCCTCGGGCATCCATACCGGCAGATCCTCAATCGACTGGCGGGCGGCTGCGGAAGTCGGTACGCCCCACGTTTCGAAAAAGGGACCCAAATTGCGCTCGACCGTCCGCGACATCCGCACCAGCCACTGATCGCGTTTCTCGGCGTCCGTCCGCGGACGCTGGCGGGCGGGCAGATCGCGATACTCGGCGAACACGCGTTGGTAGGCCTCCCACCCGAAGGCCTGCTGCAGCTGGATGTACATAATCAAACCGGTGAACGGATCTCGCTTCCAGGCCTCGAAATCACTTTGATTCTCTAAAATGTGCCGCCGGATCCGCTGCGCCTTGGCCTGCGGTCGAATCGCCCGGTGGAGCGGCGCTCCGGGGGAACACCGCTCCAGTACGTAAAGCGTGAACAGATTGACGGTCACCTCGCCCGTGCCGGTGAACGTCCAGTCGCGGCTCTGGTGGTTGTGGCCCATCTCATGGAACATTCCCCAATCACCTTGACAGCGGAGCAGCTCGACGTCCACAAACCGGGGGGCTGCATCCAGGAAGGTCATGATCGGATAACCGGCGTGCATGTATCCGGCGGAAATCTGCATGTCGCTGACATACCGTTCGGGGCGGGACCGCTGCCGGCTTCGAGCGGCCAGATCGGCACAGGCGTCCAGCACGGAATCCCAGAAATCCATCAGTTCCGCGGGATCGTCCAGTTGGCGCACGTATCGCGAGGGGACGCTGATGATGACTTTGTCGCTGCCGATTTCGGCCCAGGGTGCGGGCAGATGGCGGAGGGTTTCCCGCCAGGCGTCCGGATCGGTCGTTCCGTGCACGTACCAGGGCGCCGCCACGGCGCCTTCGATGACCACGGGGATCGTCCCCAAATTACGGTCGCGGGGCACATCGACCAGGATCAGTCCGCCGAAGGCGGAAGCGATGGTGATTTCCGGTTGGTCCAAAGAGAATTGGCGGGTGATTTCGGGAAAGCGCCACCAATCGGGGCGTCGCCGAATGCTGTCGGTATGGACGCCGATGCGGATCCCCAGCCCGCGTCCCGCCGCCGACTCGTCCACGCGGACGGTGAGGCGATCGCCGGGTGCGGCGTACAGGCCCGTGCTATGCCAGCGCGGGATGCGTGTATCGATTTCCAACGTGCGTGTCTCCCGCGGTGCGTCGTGGGGGACCGCGCCGGGAAAGGTTTCCGCCGCCGGGTGCGCCTGTACCTCGCCAGCTGGCGTCTGCCGCAGTCGCGTCGATTGCAGGGCGACAATCAGCCGTTCCAGGGCATCATGCTGGCGAATCGGCCGGTCAGGCGAGGGGACGATCGATGTGGTCGAGGCATCCAGCAGCGTTTCCAGCTGCGGGCGAAAGCTGGCTTCCTCGTGCCACACGGCTTCCGCGGCCATCGTCACGGTGGCCGCGATCTGCTGCCGTTCCTCGCCGCTCAACACCCGCTCTCCGGCACTCGCCTCATGCAAAGCTTCCAGTGCCCGAGCGGCGTGAAGCCACGGCTCGGGCTGGCGATCGACCGGCAGTCCGGCAGGCTGCCCGCGCTGACTCATGGCGCCGGAGAACGCCAATCCGGCCTCGGCCAGCAGGGCATTCCCCAGGAAGTCCCGGTCCAATGCCTGACCGGGGTTCAGCTGCTGCCAGCCCCAACCGGTGGCAAACACCAGCACCCCGCCGCCTTGGTCCAAATGGGCTCGCAATCGTTCAAGTAGCCGGGTGGAGCGAAGCTGGACCGCATTGAGGCAGACGACCGCGCCGTCCAGCGGTGCGTCCGAGGCCTCCGCGATCTGCAGGCGGGTGACCGGAAAACCCCGGGATTCCAGGTGGTCGGCCAAGTCGCGAGCCCCGATTACCACCGTGGACGGGGCGCGGTCGCGGCCGGACCAGCGGACCGCGTTTCGAATCAGACGCCCCGTGTCGTGGGCAGCCAGCATCTCTTGCTGGAGATACCCATCGTGGCCGAACGCGACCAGCCGTCCGTTTCCGGCCGCGCCGGCGGCGACCAGCGCCGCGTCCTGATCCCCGCTGCGCCCCACGATCACGGGAAACGCTCCGGCTCCCACCACGCAGACCGGGCCGGGGATCCCCGGCACACCGATCCTCGCCACTTCCTGGACCAACGCCTCGCGGCATTCCATTCCTTCGGCAGGGGTATTACCCAGCCCAATTGCCAAAATCGCCAGCCCGCATCTCACCGGCATGTTCGCCATCGTGTGGACACCTTATCTTGCTGTGGGACTCGCCTGCCGCTGCGTCGCGGTTGTCTACGAGTGCCCCACGGACACCGCGGCCTACCATAACCGTCTATGGTGACCGTTGGCGATCCGTCGTGCAAGCGGAGCGCGCGCCGCGGTCCGTCTCGACATTGTTGCAACCGCGACGGAAGTGGCTTATGGTGAGGGGCAGGGTAATCTTGTATC
>SLEY01000269.1 GCA_007124535.1 Planctomycetaceae bacterium | reverse complement strand
TATTTCTTGGCAGCTGCTAGCCGCTGGGCTCCGTTTCCCAAAGCTGCCAGTCGCTCTCGTCCAGACCGATCGGGTGCACCTGGACACTGCCCCTCCGCGGGCCGGGACAGGTCAACAGGGCCGAGACCTCGGGATAGCGGCGGCAGTACTCGCGCGTCGCTTCGAGCCCCATCACGTAGAAGGCGGTGGAGAGGGCGTCCGCTTCGGCCGCCAGCGGAGCGATCGCAGTCGCCGACAGAATCCCTTCAGCCGGCCAACCCGTACGCGGGTCCAGCACATGCCCGTAACGCTGGCCACGATGATGCAGGAACTGGGTCGTCGATCCGGAGGTTCCCAGCGCCCGGTCGCGAAGGCGGATCTCGGCCAACCGTTGCTTGGGACGCAACGGATGGCGCAACGCCACACTCCAGCCCTCGCCAGCTTCGGCGGACTCGGCGCGATTGCCCCGAGCCAGTACGCTGCTCTTGCCGCCATGCATCAGATAATCCGTCACCCCGGCTGCGGCCAATTGCTCGCTGCAACGGTCCAGGGCGTAGCCCTTGCCCATCGCATTCAGATTGATCTCCAGGTCCGGTTTCAGAAAACGGATCGTTTGATGCGGACGATCCAATTCGATCCACTTTCCGCCCACTCGGGAAAAGGCCTGTTCCAGCGCCTCGGGATCCGGGAATTGGCTCTTCCGCCAAAAGAACCCCCAGACCTTCGACAACGGGCCGGAAGTGATATCGAAAGCTCCCTCCGTCTGGCGGTACAAACGTTGCGCATGCTCCAGCAAGGCGAACAAGCGAGTCTCGACCCGCACCGGTTCGCGCCCCGCCCGCCGATTGATGCGGATGATGTCGCTGTGCTTGCGATACACCGTCAGCTGGTCCTCAATCCGCTCGATCAAATCCAGCGCCTTCATCGCCGCATCCGGCCCGTGCGGATGACGCTTTCCACTGACGAACACTTGGAAATTCGCAGCCATCGCCCGGCGAGTGACCTGGACCAGAAACGATCCCGTCGGCCGGGGCGCTTGCAAGGGCGAAACCGGATCGGGCAAAACCCCCTCCGCCATGTCCTCCATCGCGTGAACCGCAGCCCGGCCCTTCAAAAAGTCGCGACGCGTTGTCTGACGCTTGGAACTCATCCCATCACCTGGTAATCGACTCATTCTGATTCGGGATGCCCGTGGAAAACCACCGCATCGTAGGGCTCGCTGAAAAAAATCGTCCGACCGTCTTGCTCCCACAGGCCAATTGGGTTTAGGATGAAGGGGTCGGCGGTCCCGCCTCGACACCACCATTCTCGGTTAATTCGCCCCCGCCTGTAAAGGATCGATGCCCATGATTCACTATTCGTGTGATCGATGCCAACGCCCCTTGAGCCCGCGTGAACCGCGTTACGTGGTGACCATCCAGGTAGAACGCGCGCTGGAGCCCCTCCCGGCCGAAGAACTGGACGACGACCGAGATCATTTGGCCGAGATCCATGAAACCCTGGAAACCGCTTACCAGGACCCAACGGATTGGGACCAGGAAGATACCCTTCGCCAAACCTATGACCTGTGCCAGGAATGCTACGCACGTTTCCTCCGCGATCCGCTGGCCGCCGAAGCCTCCCTGCAGCTGGGCTTCAGCCCCAACTGAATTCCGAAGCCCCCATACCGCGGAGCATCGACCCAAAAAGCCACTCAATCCACACGCTCCCAATCCCCTAGCCGGACGTCTTTGGTCAATCGCTGCTCTCCGCGAGCGATCTCGATCGGTACCGTGTCTCCCGGCTTGTTCTCGGCGATCAGCGAGGTCAGGTGCGTGAAATCCTCGACCTGCGTGCCGTCGTATTTCAAGATCACATCATTCACCCGCAATCCCGCTTTTTCCGCCGCCGTGTTCGAGCGGACCGTATAAATCACGCAACCGGGGCGTGTCGGATCCGTGCCGATGCCCAAAAACCCCCCTCCGGGACGGATGTCCAACTCCGCGCCCGGCAGCCCCTGGGCCAACTGCTCGCCACCCGACTCGCTCAACTCCGTTCCGTATAATTGCAGATGATTCAGATTCTGCAAAGCAACCAACTGGGGGACGGCCGCATCGCTGATCGGCGCATACAAAATGCTCAATCGACGCAAACCCTCTAACGACTGAATCGCCTCCAGACCCGCATCCGAAATTCGGGCGTACCGTAACCGAATCACCGTCAATCCACCCATCTGGCCCACAAATCGGAGCACCTCGTCGTCCACGTCCGTATGGTTCAGGATCACTTCGTCTACGTTTTTCAAGTCACGCAGGCGGGCGAGATCCGCCGCCTCCCCGCGCCAGGACTCGCCAATCTCGATTGACAACCGTTCGACCACCTGCATCCCCCAGACGGAGGCCTGGCTGCCGAGCGTGGCGCCCAGACGCTGCAACTCGGTCATCGCGCGTTCATGGCGAATGCGATCGAGCCGAGCCAGGGCTTCGGACGCCCGCCGCGCCGCCGAAGTGACGCGGGGCTGCGCGACCCGCTCCAGCGCGGCTCGCGCGGCATCCGCCGTCGCCTCTTCGGGCCGCAAAGCCAATTCCTGCAGAACGTAAACCCCCCGCGTGGTTACTTCCAGATTGTTCGTGTCCAGCGCCTGGACGACCGCTTCGATCGCCTCCCTCCCGGCCTGGATCAGTTGCTCGGTGGCCACCTCGCGGCGAAGGAACCGATCGGAATCCAGATCCTGTACCCAACCGACAATCTCCTCCCCAGCCGGCCCTGAAGCGGGGGCAGTGGACGGCACGAATCCCCCAGAAAAAAGCAATGCGAGGATCACAAGCCGCGGGGTGGGACCGCCGGACAAACGATGCCTGGGGCTGGACATAAGTCAACTCTCATGGGGTGCAATTCAAAGTGCGATCCTGCCCGGACCCAAGCACGCGTCCCAGCAGGCCGCAAACAATTCCGCTGCGCCTCTATTCTTTCAAACTTCGCGCCTTTTGGCCAGACACGGTCCTTGCCGAGTTTCGATGTGGACACAAAGGGCCCTTTTCCGGTAGGCTTCCGGTTGGAACTGGTTCGTATTCTTGGAGGAGTCGGTCCATGCGAGGTATTCAGTGGCTCATGATGGGGGTTCTGCTGCTGTCGGCGGTCAGTACATCGGCGCAATCCCTCGAGTTTCGCGTTGATACGGATGTCTTTCTGGGCGAGGAAAAGGAGCCCTTTGCCGAGAATGTGACGATTTTCAAGGCGGGGCTGGTATACGATTTTCCCCTGTCCGGTCCTCGCGAGATTACGGTATTCGACCCCTCTCGAGGGCGTTTCGTGTTGTTGGACGTGGAGCGCGAAGTGAAAACGACGCTCACGACTCAGGAACTGTTGGAGTTCGTCGCGGCCATGAAGGTGCATGCCCAGGAGATGGGCGGTCTGTTCGCCGCCGCCGCGGACCCGCAATTCGAAGAACGATTTGATAGTTCGACCGGATGGATCACCCTGCAGGCCCCCACGCTCAGCTATCGCGCTCGGGGCCAGCAACCGGAACTGGACCTGGCGGCCGCCCGTTACCGCGAGTTCGCCGATTGGTACGCCCGGCTGAACGCCACGCGACCTGGCAGCCTGCCGCCCTTCGCCCGCATTGAGTTGAATCGGGTCATGGCCGAACGCGGCCGGATTCCAGCGGAAGTGGAATTGACACTCGAATCGCAGGAGGCGGAACGCGTGCGGCGAGTCGTCTTGCGAAGCCGCCATTTTCCCTTCTGGCGTCTCTCCGCCACCGATCACAAGCGCCTGGAAGCGGCGGGCGCCCAAATGGCACAGTTCCGAGCGATCCGTTTCTCCGAATACCGCCAAGCCTGGCAGCGAGCCCAATAGCGTCCCCATGGCGCCAAGGGACCCGCACCTCATCATGGATAGGCCCCCAAGGCCGGAAGTGGTTTGCCGCGCCTCCCCATAGCTTGGGCATTCCTGCCCGACGATCCCCATAGTGGACCCGCGGCGAGGGATTCGTCACCACCGGGACGTTCTTGTCGATGACAGACCCGTCCGTCGGGCAAAAATAGCCATCCTATCGGACCGATTCGATACAGGTCGTTCGAGCTGTTTCGTTTCGTCAGAAGCTTTGGTACACCGCGCGCGGTATATGACAATCGTCGATATCATCCTGCATCCACTCCAGAGCACAAGCCCAGCAACTAGGCATCTGCCAAGAAATAACAGTCGCACTGCTCGGCGCGGGTCTCTGACCCCGCCGAAACCGCCGACCGAAGGTCTCCACCGATATGGGTGACCTTCCGTGGACCGGGTGGCCCGGTCAGAGACCGGCCACAGCGCGGCGGGAACCGGGACCGCTGCTCAGTGCAACGACCGGATGACATCCAGGTCATCCCGGGCAAAGAGCGGCTTGGTGGCCGGGTTCCACCCGGCTGGCAGCGTGGTACACTGCAAATCTCCGCTGCCTTGTGACGCGACCTCCGAACCCGCCTCCGAGGGGGAGGCTCGTTTTTTAGGGGCTGCAGCAGCGGGGGCATTCGATCGCGCAACCAGGAGATGAAGCCATGGCCCCAGCCGGTAACCGGATCGTCGCCCTCGGGCTGCTGTACACCCTGCTCAGCCTTGCAAACGGAACCGCACCCCTCCGCAGGGTTGCGGCCGAACAGCCGGAGAGCTTGCCCGACCGTGTCCTCGAACTCGCCGGCCGCGACCTGGGGCCGGCTCGTCTGCCGACGGTGCATGACCCGGTCCCCGATGCTCCCTACACCGTGTCCCTCGGCCCGGAAATCCTGCCGCTGGAACCGGCGGGAACCCTGGTCCCGGCCTACTATGTGCGGTTCCATCTCCAGCAGCCATTGACCTTGAACCTGCAACTGGAACTCGACCCGGACGAAACGATCAACCTGCAGCCCGCACGGTACCGCGACGATTTGCAGAACCACGGCGGCGGCTGGGAGCTTGCCATCCGCGAGCCCGGCCCGCGGGTGCTGATGCGGGAGACCCGGACCGGCACGCGGCATACGCCGCTGATCATCCTGGCCGAATCCGGGGAGCCGTGGCAGGGGCCGCCGGCCGACCGCGAGTGGTTCGATGTCTCGCATCTGGCCGGCAGCGGCGCAGATAACCCGCAGACCGACGAACTGCAGGCCGCGCTGGACGCCTGTGCCCAGTCGGAGCAGGGCGGGGTCGTGTTCTTCGGACCCGGGGTCTACCACGCCCGCGGTTTGGTCGTCGGCAGCAACACCCTGGTCTACCTCGCACCCGGCGCCGTGGTCGCCGCCAGTACCGGAGAAGCGAGCTTTCCGCGCGAGTTCCTGCTGTTCGACGAAGCCGAAAACAGCGGACTGGCCGGCTATGGCGTTCTGGACGGAAACGGGCACCTCCTCCGCGGATCGGACGGGGAACGCAGTATCACGTTGGTGCGGTTCTTGAACAGCCGAAACGTCCGGGCCGAAAATGTCCTGCTCCGCAACGCCGCCGGCTGGACCTTTCACATCATCGGCTGCCAGGATGTGCTGGTCGACAACGTCCGGGTCACCGGCGATTGGGGCGTGCCCAATACCGACGGCATCAACCCGGACAACTCCCAAAACGTCCGCATTCAAAACGCCTTCATCTACGCCGGTGACGACCCGGCCTGCGTCAAGACCACCAATCGCTACGGCAACGATCAGCCCAGCCGCAACATCGAAATCCGCGACTCGACCCTGATGACCTTGAAGACGGCCCTGAAAGTCGGCACCGAAAGTCGCCAGGATATCCGTGACGTGCGGTTCGAAAACATCGACGTCATCCATTCCTCCCGCGGCATCGGCCTCTGGATGCGCGACGGGCATACCTTTGCCAATATCCTCTTCCGCAATATCCGCCTGGACCTGCTGGAATTCGAAGGCGAACGGATGAGCGGGGAACCCTTCCGGTTCTGCATTCAGGACCGGGCCGGCGTCGGTACCATCCGCGACATCCGCGTGGAAGACGTGCAGGTCAGCGCGCCGTACCGGGCACAGTTCACCGGCCGACCCGGCGGCGAACTGACCCACGTCGTGCTGCGGAACATCGACTGGCAGATCCGGCCCGCCCATTTGAAACAGGAACCGCTGCCCTTGACCGCCGGCTGGGTGGTCGATCCGGCCAACGAACGACCGCTGTCAGGCAACCCGCTGATCGTGGTGCACCGGGCCCGCCATTTCACCTTCGACAACGTCACGCTCGACTGGCGGGACGTCCCGGACGGCCCCTGGGACCGGGTGGCCGATCTTCAAGACAGCCACCACATCCCTCTGGACACCCTGCAACACCGGCACAAACCGTTCCCGTCACCAAACGAAGACGCCCCGCCCCCGCGAGCCGGGAGCGAAGAACCGTGAATCGGAAGAGACGGATCAGGATCCGTATCTGCATCGCACTCATTATCAGCCGGAGTGGATCGTTACCAACCCAAGGCCTTTTCCCTGAAAGGTGATGATGATGAAACCCACCCTGACACGCCGCCGCTGGATGCTGGGCAGCGGAGCGGCCACGGCCGCCTGGTTGCTTCGACCTCCGGCAGGGGCCGGCGCCTCGGGCTCGTCCGGTATCCGGGCGGGGGCCGCCGTGGCCGATATCACTTTGCCGCTGGGCGCCAGTAATTTGGGGGTTATCTCCCGGAATCCACCGCCCACCCACATCCACGACCCGCTCTACGCCCGCTGCCTGGCACTGGATGACGGCACGACGCAATTGGCCTTTGCCATCTGCGATCTGCGGATGCTGGATCGCGAGCGGAGCGAGGCGGCACGGCGCGCGCTGGCGGAGGCGGTCGGCTTGCCACCCGCCCAGATCCTGATCAGTGCCACGCACAGCCATTCCGCGCCGGCCGTGCTGGCCACCAATTTGCACAGCGAGCTGGACCGTTGGTACTATCGGTTGGTGGTCCATCGGATTGCCGACGGGATCCGCACGGCGCTCAACCGTCTGGCCCCGGCCGAGCTTGGTTGGGGGGTCGGTCAGGTTCCGCAGCACGTGTTCAATCGCCGCTGGTTCATGCGTCCGGAAGCGATCCCCGCGAACCCGTTTGGCCAGACGGGGGACCGGGTGCGGATGAACCCGCCCGGGGCGAGTGAGGATTTGATCGAGCCGGCGGGTCCGGTGGATGCCCAGGTCAGTGTGCTGGCCGCACGGCATGTCGACGGCCGGCCGCTGGCCCTGCTGGCCAATTACGGGCTGCACTACGTGGGCGGTTTCGGCCGCGAAGAGGTCAGCGCGGACTACTTCGGCTTCTTCGCCCGGCGCATCCGCCAGCAACTGGACGCCGATTCCGAGTGGCCGCCCTTCGTGGCCATGATGTCCAACGGGGCCAGCGGCGACGTCAACAACATCGATTTCCAGCGCCCGCGGCAATCCTATCCGCCGTACCAGCGGATGCGGGAAGTGGCGGACGACGTGGCGGACGAGGTCCATCGCGTCGTCCAGGGTCTGGAATATCGCCGCGATACGAAACTGGCCGCCGCCGAAACCGATTTGGACCTCGGCGTGCGCCGCCCGGATCGCCAGCGGCGGCAGTGGGCCGACGAGATCTGGCAGCAGGTCCGGGACGGCAGGCCCCGCAACCGGCCTGAGATCTATGCCGCCGAGGCGCGGATGCTGGCCGAGTACCCCGAAACCGTGCCGGTCAAGCTGCAAGCGTTGCGGATCGGCGAAGTCGGGATCGCCGCGGCTCCGTGCGAAGTGTTCGCGGAGACCGGATTGGCGATCAAGGCGGAGAGCCCGTTGCAGCCGAGCTTCGTCATCGAATTAGCCAACGGCTACAATGGCTACCTGCCGACGCCGCAGCAACACGAGTGGGGTGGCTACGAGACCTGGCCCTCCCGCGGAGCCTATTTGGAAGTGGATGCCGAGCCGCGGATTCGAGCGACCCTGTTGGACTTGCTCGGCGACGTGGCCACAACGGTTTAGCATCGGACAGCCTGCCGCAGGCAAACCCCGCTGGTTCCTGGAAATGACACACCCCCCTCGGGAGTCCATAGTCGCTCACACTCAGTCGGTTACACTTAGTCGCTTACACTTAGTCGGTTACACTTAGTCGAACACCCTCAGTCGGCCAGCCGGGGGATTGGAGGAGGACGAAGTGTAGAGGACTAAGTGTAGAGGACTAAGAAAGGTTTCTTCCAGGAGGCCACGGGCTTCCTCGCGCCGGAGTGGCGCCGGTGGCTCAGCAGATTAACCTGCCGGCGTATTCCCGGAACCGATCTCCTCATCGCTTCCAGTCCCAGACCAAGGCCTTTGGATTGGCATGGGAGGTCGCAAGCAAAACGCGAACGATGTGAGTTCCCCGCATGCCCGGCGGCAATTCGGCGTGCACCTCGATCGGCTGGACCGGTATCACCGTCGCCGCAATCGATGGCGGCAGATCCTGGTTGAAGGCCGTCGCGCGGGCCCTGCCGAGACGGCCGCCAGCCGAATCGATTTCGCCGATCGGCTGCGGCGGTTGCCCGACACCCTGCGAACGGTGGCTGAACTGCTCGGGGCCGGCGAAACGACGGGCGCGACGGCTCGGGAGTTCGAATTGTCGGCCGGTCGGGTCAGCCAGATGCGGCTGGAGTCGGAAAACCGCTGGGAGGCGTTCCACGCCGGGGTGATGGCTTGACGCCTCGCGAGACTGGTGTGGAAGGCTGCGTTTCGCGAACAGCAAGTTCAGGACTCCTGACTTGGGAGGAAGATAGTTGAGACCTGTTTCAGGGGTTGGGGCCGAAAAGGGAGTAGGCGAGCTTGAGGTTGGTGCCAGGGCAGGTCATTTCGGCCGCGGTGAGATGGTCCAGCAGCCGCTTGCGGCTGGGGGCCAGTTGCTGGAACTGAGCTTCCTCCGGCAGGTCTTCCCAGGCCAAATGCTTCGGCGTTTGCGACTGAAGCTGCTTCACTTCGGACAACTCGTGTTCCAGGTGCTCGATGGCTTCTACCAGAGCGGCTTGGCGTTGCTGCCATTGCTCGACCTTCTTTGCGTCGGCTTCGGGATGCAACGTCTGAGCCGCATATTCCGCATACTGTAGGTCAATTCCATAGT
>SLEY01000256.1 GCA_007124535.1 Planctomycetaceae bacterium | reverse complement strand
TGGAGCAGGCGCCCGAACTGACGGATATGCGGCGCGAGGCGCGGGTGCGTCGAGGCTGGCAGCGCAACCGGGATCTGCTGATGGCCTCGTTGCGGATGCAGCAGGAGCGGCCGATGGACGCCATTGGTTTCGCCACCCCGGTCAGCACCAGTAGTCAGGCGGATTCCTCGGAGCGACTGCGGGCTTGGTTGGTGCTGGGCGAGGCCTACGGCTTGTTGGGCGATTGGGACCGGGCGGCGGTGGCCTACGATCAAGCGGTCGGTTTCGCCCCGGACCAGCAGGAAGCCCGGATGGCTGCGGGGATCGCTCGTTTGCAGGCGAGTCAGCCAGTTCAAGCGGCGCAGCGTTTCGAGCGGGCTTGGCAAGACAACCCGACTGCCGAGTTGGCGGTGAATCTGGGACGGGCCTGGCTGGTCCAGCAGGCGGAGTTGCCTCGAACGCAACGCGATTGGTCCCGTTTGGAAGACTTGCTCGAGCGGATCGAACGGATCGCTTACCGCGAGCATTTGAGCGAGCCATGGCGCGTGGAACTACTGCGAGCGGATTATGCTTTGCTGCGGGCGTTGGAAGCGGCCGAACCGGAATTCGTCGTCGAACCCATTGCGGAACTGTTAACCGAGGCCGAGGCGGTTTACGGCGAATCGGCGCCGTTTTGGTTGGAAATCGCCTTGCGATACCACCAGATCGGCCGATCCGCCGACTTGCAGCGAGCCTTGGAGCGGGTGGATGCGTTGGCGGAGCCCTCGCTGGCACGCTTTCTGGTGGTCAGTGGCATCCACGCGGCCCGCCGGCAGTTCGACGCGGCGCGGGAAACCCTGGATGCCGGGTTGCAGGTGCTGGGGCCAACCCAGCAAGCTCCGCTACGGCGGGCGCGGGCGAACTTGTTCCTGGCCGAAGGCGATCTGGAAGCCGCGATCCAGGAATTGACGCAGCTTCATCAGGACCGGCCGCGGGACATTGCCGCCCTGCGCCAGTTGGCCGACTTGGCGATCGACACGCGGCAATGGGAGTCGGCCTTGCATTGGGAGAACGTGTTGCACGCCGTGGAAGGGGAACCCGGTACCCACTGGAGATATGTCCGGGCACGGCGATTGTTGCTGCAACCGGAGGAGGTTTCGCAAGCCGCTCTGGAAGAGGCGACGCGGTTGCAGGTGGAACTGCAGCAGCGGCGGCCTTCTTGGGCCAGGACCCATGTATTGCTGGGGCTGCTGGATGAACTGAATGGCGATTGGGAACGGGCGCTGGCGGCGTATCAGGACGCATTACGGATGGGGGACCGCCGGGTGCAGATCTTCGAGCGGGTGGTGTCCCTGCTCTATCGCCTGGGACGCTTTGCGGAAGCCAATCGTTATCTGGCGCGGCTGGAGCGTCAGATTCCGGCTTCGACGCGACTCTCGACGCTCGCGATTTCGGTGGCTTCGGAACTGCAGGATTCCGTACGTGCGGAAACGTTGGCGCAGCGGGCGGTGGAACGCCGGCCGAACGATCCGATGGCTTGGCTCTGGTATGGTCAGATGCTGATGGTGAACGAGCAGCCGGAGGAAGCCGAGCAGGCGTTCCGGCGTGCCATTGCCTTAGGGCCTCAGGATGTCCAGACCTGGGCCGGGCTGTTCAATTTCCAGATTCGGGCAGAGCGGGGTGAGCAGGCTCGGGAGACGCTGGCGCAGTTGCGCGAGCAGGCCGAGTTGCCTCCTCAGGAAATTGCGTTCGCGCTGGCACAGGGCTATGACGCGTTGGGGGACCGTGAGCAAGCGGAGGAGAACTATCGCCGGGCCACGGAGTTGGCGGAGGACAGCGTACCGATCGTTGCCCAATGGGCCGCGTTTTTGCTCCGGCAGGGGGACAGGCAAGCGGAGGTGGAACCCCTGCTCCGCCGCTTGATTTCGCTCGCCGCTCGGGACGCGGCGACGGCCGCGACCGCCGGGGAGGCTCGCCGCGCGCTGGCGACCCTGGTGGCCCGCCGCGGCGAGTTCGACGAAGCGATGCAGTTGCTGCAGTACGCGGAGGAGGGGGGCCCGCCCGCTGTCTTGGATCAGCGTCTCCAGGCGCTGCTGTATGTGCAGCGTCCCGAGCCGGATTTGGATCGCGCGCAAGCCTTGCTGGAAGACGTGGTCGTCCGGCGGCGAACCGGCGAAGATGGGGACCATCTGCTGTTGGCTTCGGTCTACCGCCAGCAGGCCCAGCATTTATCGGGCGAAGAGCAGCGGTTCAAGTTGGAGGCGGCGAGGCGGCAGTACGAAACGTTGAGTATTCGGACGGAACCGCAACCGGAGCATCTGGCGGTCTATGCCGATTTCCTGATGTCTCAGGAACGCTGGTCGGAGGCGGAGACCCCGCTTCGGCGTCTGGAGGAACTCGCGCCCGATGAATTGACCACCGTCTTGTTGCGTACCCGCTGGCTCGTCCGGCAGGACCGCCTCGGGGAGGTTCCGCAGCGGGTGGAGACGTTCGTCCAACGCCGGGAGGAGAGGGCTCAAGACGAAGCGGAGATTGTGGAGGTTTGGTTGGCGGCTGCGAGAATCCTTGACGCCAATCAGTTGGCGGCCGACGCCGAACCCTGGTATCGGAAAGCGGTCGAGGCGGATCGGAAGTTCTACCCGCTGCTGGTCCAAAACTTGGTGGCCCGGGGAAAGACGTCGGAAGCGATCGAATTGTCGTCCCGTGAGGCTCGGGCTGCGGAATCGGCGGATTCCGTCACGATTCTGGCCAACGCCCTCCTGGCGGCCCCGGCAGACAAAGAAGCGATGGCCCGGGCAGAAAACCTGCTGTTGAAGGGCTTGGCGAACCACCCTCAAGACGCCCAACTGGCGCTTGCCGTGGCGAACGTGCGGGCGGTGCAGCACCGGAACGAAGAGGCGCAACAGTTGTACCGCCAGGTCCTGCGGCTGGACTCGCAAAATACGGTCGCTTTGAACAACCTGGCCACCCTGACGGCGGAAATCCCCGGCCAGTCCCAGCAGGCCCTTCGTTATATCGAACAAGCGATCGAACTCAGTGGTGAACAACCGGCCCTGTTGGATACCAAGGGCATGATCCTGGTCAAGGAGGGCCGGGCGGACGAAGCGGTGTCGCTGCTGCGGCGGGCGGTGACGGGGCCGCAGACGGATCCGCGTTACCACTTCCACTTGGCCGTGGCCTTGTATCGGACGGGCGAGACCGAAGAGGCCCGGGGAGCGTTGGAAACCGCCCTGAGCAACGATTTGCGGCAACAGATCTTGACCGCCAGCGATCTGAGGTACTTGCAGAACTTGGAGGAAACGCTCTTGCCGGGCGGGTCCTGATCCGGGCCGATCCCCGGCAGCGTTCCCCCGTCCCTCCGGGACCTTCCACGGATGTCCGAACCCGAATTCAAATACGAGTCATGCCATGTTTCGTGTCGTTAACACCATTCTCCTAGCCGCGGGACTCGGCTTGACCCTCGCCGCCGGTCTGCTGCACGGGCGGATCAGCCAGCGTTGGAGCCGCGACCAGCAGATGCTGGTTTCCGGCCAGCGTCTGCCGGAATTTCCCACGGCGTTTGGGCGTTGGAAGATGGAGGAATCCATCGAGTTGCCGGATGCGGTCCTTCATGAATTGCAGTGCGCCGGTTATTTCGTGCGGCGCTATTCGGACAAGGAAACGGGGCAGAGTGTCATGGTCTCGGTGCTGGTGGGACCCGCCGGCCCGATTTCCGTCCACATCCCCGAGATTTGCTATTCCAGCCGTGACTGGCAGCTGTTGGGAACCCGCCAGCGGTCCCGGGTCCGCGATCAGGGGAACAACGAGTTCGAATTCTGGAGTTTGACCATGGAATCGAGGCGCCTGGACGGCGGGTTGCTGCGCGTGGCGTATGCCTGGAGTCCGGACGGGCGCTGGCGAGCGGTGGAGAGTCCCCGTTTCACCTTTGCGGGACAACCGCGATTGTTCAAATTCCAGTTGGCGACCGCGATGCAATCCGGTGAATCCGAAGTGGAGCCGGAAGACTTTTTCTTGGAACAGTTTGTGCCTGCGTTAAACCAGCATCTATTCGACGGTCCAGTCTGACTCTTGGCCGGTGTTTCTCGCCTTCGACGAAAGAAACCCACTCATGTCCCCCGGCAAAATCCAGCTACTGCAGAACGGTGTGGAGTTACAGAACGCGGGGAGGCCGCGCGATTCCTGCTCCGCCCCGGCAGGCAACGTCCGCTACTTTGCGATCAAGAACTTCCTCGATCGTTGTTTGGCCGTGGTGTTGTTGATCCCCGGAACGCCTGCCATCGGCATGCTCATGCTGCTGGTGCGTTTGACTTCCCGCGGGCCCGCCATCTACCGGCAAAAGCGGGTGGGGAAGCACGGCCAAGAGTTCGTGATGCTCAAGATCCGGACGATGCGCCATGATGCCGAGGAGGGCTTGGGAGCGGTGTGGACGCGGGTCAACGACCCGCGAATCACCCGCCTGGGTTGGTTCCTGCGCAAGATGCACTTGGACGAGTTGCCTCAGTTGTTCAACGTGCTGCGCGGCGAAATGTCCCTGGTCGGCCCGCGGCCCGAGCGGCCGGAATTCGTCGCCGTGCTCAGCGAGCGGATTCCCCATTATCAGGATCGCCTGACGGTCCTCCCGGGCGTCACCGGATTAGCCCAGATCAACTTGCCTCCCGACACCGATTTGGCGAGCGTCCGCCGCAAGCAGATGCTCGATTTGCACTACATCCGGATCGCCGGATTTTGGCTCGATCTGCGCATGATGATCTGCACCTCGTTGCGCTTGATGGGTCTCAGCGGCCACTTGGCAGCCAAACTCATGCGGCTGGAAATCGCGATCCCTGTCGAGCGTTATGCGGGCGACTCGTTCCCGGCGGGCGACTTGGTCCCGCGGGCGGGCTCTGCGCCGCCCTCGTGGCCGGCCAGGACTTCGGAAAGGTTGCGCGGGTCGTCGGCGTTGGCTGCGGAAGATGAATTCGAACCGGGCGATCGGCGGTTCGGCACGTCGGCCGCGGTGAGGAAACCGGTTTATTTTGACCGAATTTCCGGGAATGGGAACAGCCAGGGCGACGGTGCTGCCCAGGGCGAGCATGCGGGAGGATCCGACAATGGCAAGGGCCGACCGCGATGGACGGTCGGACGCCGCATCTCGCGATGGTTGCGGGTAAAGAAGCCGAAGTAAACCAGAAACCAAAGTGACACGCTGTTGACGGATTTCGCCGCTTCCGTGCCGAGAGTTCCGCTGCCGCCGGCAGCCTTTACGGTAGATGTCGAGGACTATTTTCACGTCTCGGCTTTCGAGTCGCGGATTGCGCGCGAAGACTGGCACGCCTTCGAATGCCGTGTGGAAGCGAACACCCGGCGTCTGTTGGAACTTTTGGCTCGCCACAACGTCCACGCCACATTCTTCGTGTTGGGATGGGTGGCCGAGAACTATCCCCGGTTGGTTAGCGAAATTCACCAGGCGGGCCACGAGATCGGATCGCACAGCTATTGGCATCGCCGGGTGGATCATTTGACCCCGGAAGCCTTTCGCACCGACCTGTGCCGATCGCGCGACGTTTTGTCGCAGATTACCGGTCAGGCGGTTCGCTGTTACCGGGCGCCGACCTTTTCGATCAACCGGCAGACCCGGTGGGCCCTTGAGGTCCTGGTGGAAGAGGGGTTTCGGGTGGATTCCAGCATCTTTCCCATTTATCATGATCGTTACGGCATCCCCGGGGCTCGCAAGTGCATCCACCGCATCGAGACTCCGGCGGGGCCCTTATGCGAGTTTCCTCCCGCGGTCGTCCAATTGGGCCCGTTGCGGCTGCCGGCCGCCGGCGGAGGTTATTTCCGGCTCTACCCCTTTGTCTGGAGCCGTTATTGCCTGGCCCGTTTTGTCCGGCAAAACCGGCATGGATTCGTATTCTATGTCCATCCGTGGGAAATCGATCCGAATCAACCTCGTCTCCGCTTGGCCTCCCGAGCCTCGTGTTTCCGCCACTACCTGCGGCTGGCGACGACCGAGGCCAAACTGGAACGTCTTCTGAAGACGTTTCGCTTTGCCCGCATGTGCGATGTGGTGGAGGGAAATGGGGAACTCGCCACAACCCGGCTCGCCCATCTGTAAACCGTTGCGAATCTTGTGTTTGGCTCATCGTGTTCCTCATCCGCCGAATCGTGGCTACCGCATCCGGTCTTTTCATCTGTTGCAGTTTCTGGCCCGGCGGGCCACGGTCGACTTGGCGTTCCTCACGCATGAGCCGCTGGCGGAAGCGTCACGAGCCGCGCTCCAGTCGATGTGCCGGCGGGTCGCCTGGGCCCCTTTGCACCCTTGGGGTCGCTGGCTGAGTGGGGCGCGGTCCCTGATCGTGGGCAAAAGTGTTACGGAAGGCGCGTTTCGATCCGCCCGCTTGCGAAGCCAATTGGCAGCATGGTCGGGCGCCACGCGTTATGATGCGGTTTTCGTCTTCTGTTCCAGTATGGTCCCGTATTTGGAGGTAATGGCAGCAGGACCGGGGGAGACCGCGCCGGCAGGAGGGCCAGGCTGCCCGGTGTGGGTCGATTTAGTTGATGTGGACAGCCAGAAATGGTTAGAATACGCGGCCTCGGCGAGGGGCCTGAAACGTTGGCTCTACGCCTGGGAAGCCCGCCGGCTGCGTCACTTGGAAAAGACGCTGGCGGGCCGGGTGCAAACGGTCACGTTGGTGAGTTCATCGGAAGCGGCATTGTATCGCCAGGTGCTGGGTACGCACGCGGAAGCTGACCGGGCCGTTCGGCGGCCAACGCGGGAGGAAGGGACGGCGTCGCCGAGTTGTCAGATCGTCCCGTTGCCCAACGGTGTCGACTTGGAGTTCTTCCGACCGGCGCCAGCTTCGCCCGTATCGGCACAGCCCCCCGTTGGCCCCGATGTCGGAGAAAGGGGAAAACCTGCGGGTGCGATCGTGTTCGTCGGCGCCCTGGATTATCCCGCCAACATCGACGGCATCGACTGGTTCTGCCGGCATGTCTGGTGGCCAGTGCGACAGCGCTACCCCGACCTGCGGCTGGAAATCGTGGGCAGTCAGCCTGGACCGGCCATACGCCGTTGGACCCGGCTGCCGGGTGTGGAACTGGTCGGTCAGGTTCCCGACGTGCGGCCTCACCTGGCGGCGGCGCTGGTGGTGATTGTCCCGTTGCGGATCGCCCGTGGCATTCAGAACAAGGTGCTGGAAGCGATGGCGATGGGCAAGCCCGTACTCGCCTCGCCCGGCGCTTTGGAAGGGCTGCACGTGCAGATTCCCCAGCAGGCGGCCTGCGCTTCGACGCCCGAGGAATGGCTCCACACCTTGGGTAATTTGCTAGGCGATCCAGAGGAACGAGCCCGTTTGGGTGCGGCCGGGCGCGCTTATGTCGAGCAACATCACGGTTGGGAGCCGTGCCTGGCCGGTTTGGAGGTTTTGTTGAGCGAGTTGGAAGCGCGTTAACGAGCGAGCATGAGAGGGCTACTCTTCACCTACGGCCTTACCATGGTGGGGGCGGTGATTTCGCTGTCCGCTCCTTGGTACGGTCTGTTGATCTATATCTGTTTCTCGACCCTGCGTCCCGACACGCTCTGGTTCTGGTCCGTGGCGCCGGGGCCGTACACGCGGATCGTGGCCATTTCGGTGTTGCTCGGTTGGGCGGGCCAGGGTTTTGGCAACTGGAATGTGGGAGCCGCGCGGTGGCCGATGTACTGTATCATCGGTTTTTGGATCTGGATCCTGCTGAGCGGTTTGTTCGCACCGTACCCGCAGGTGGCTTGGGCCTATGCCGACTTGTTTTCCCGGATCCTGCTGCCGCTGGTGGTCGGCTACACTCTGATGGATTCGCAGGAGAAAGTCCGCCAATTGTGCTGGGTCTTGGTCCTGTCCATCGGTTTTGTGGGGTACGAAGCCAACCTGGATTATCTCCAGGGCGGGACGCGCCTGATGACCTACGGGTATTTCGGAGTGGACAACAACAGCGCCTGCATCGGTCTCATCACGGGGGCGGGGTTGGCGTTCTTTCTGGGGATCGCAGAAAAAGTCTGGTATCGCAAACTGCTCTGTTTCGCGATCGCGGCGATGTTGGTGCATGCGCCCATGTTCGGCGATTCTCGCGGCGGGATGATGGGCGTGGCGGCCACGGGGATCGCCGCCTTTGTGGTGATGCCCAAACGTCCCAAGTATTTTCTATTATATGGCTTGGCGGTGTTCCTGGCCTTGGAACTGGCCGGTGATCATGTGCGAGAACGGTTTTTATCCAGTTTCGTATCGCGGGAGGAATTGGATGGCTCGGCCGCCAGCCGCCTGGTGATGTGGGAGCAGTGCTGGGACGCGATGCAGCGTTTTCCCCTCTTCGGCGTCGGGCCGAATCACTGGCCGCTTGCCGCCCAGGAGATGTACGGTTGGACGCACGGTTTGCGCGCGCATAATTTGTGGTTGGAGATCGGCGCCTCGCTCGGATTCCCGGGTCTGTTCTTCTTGGCGGGATTCTACGGGCTGACCTCGATTTTTTTGTGGTGGCGGTGGTTCTTCAAGCGGTTCCCTGATGAGTGGAGCGACAATGTGGCTCGGGGGTTGATTGTCTCGTTGAGTGGTTTTGCCGTCAGCGCCATGTTCGTGTCCTTGGATGCCATGGAGCCGCCCTACTTTTTGGCTTTGCTCGGCGGCGGGCTGATCCGTTGGGCGGACGCCCCGGAAGTGGAATGCGAGGAAGAAGAGGAAACCGCCCCCTTGGCGGAGTGGGAGACCGTTGAATCTTTTGCATGAGAAGGCAATGCTGGATATGAGCAGTTTTGAAACGGCGGTCCCATGGCAACCGAGCGACGATCCGGCCGCCTCATCGTCTTCCCAACCGGTGACGATCATAGAACACCGCACGGGCTGGCGCGCCCTGGACCTGCGCGATTTGTGGTGGCGCCGCGAGTTGCTGTACTATCTGGTCTGGCGCGATGTGACCATTCGTTACAAGCAATCGGTATTCGGAATCGGCTGGGCCCTGCTCCAGCCGCTGGCCACGATACTCGTCTTCAGTCTCCTGTTCGGCCGGTGGGTGGGATTGGACGAGCAGACGGGCGAGATCCCGTACCCGGTGTTCCTCTTCGCCGGACTGTTGCCGTGGCAATTGTTCAGCCAGTCGCTGGTG
>SLEY01000187.1 GCA_007124535.1 Planctomycetaceae bacterium | reverse complement strand
CGCCCGCTTGCCAAACCGAACACAGGCAATTACGATGAGTTGGGCCCAAGGGAGCGTGTACTCCCAACCGGTCAAGTCTCGGAGCGGAGTCCTCGCTCTTCTCCGAGGCGCTTCTTCAATATCCCATCGTCACCTCCCGGACGATGCCATACCCTCCATTCTAATTGGGGCCCCCTCCGCGTCACTACCAAACCGGCTTCTGGTCCCCCGTCCACCGGAAACCAATTGTCCCGATCCGGTTCCCTGGCTCCGAAAAACTGGTCCCCTCCCCCGCCGGGCGCCGGAGAATCGCCAAGAATTCCATCCCCGCTACCGGCGCATCCGGCAAATCCCGTGGGTTCAGCGCATCCTGCGCCCCCGACCACCACAGCGCAGCGCACCAAATCCTACTGCTTGGGAGAAAAAAACTTTTTTCATTCCAAGTAGCGGGTCAGTTTACCTAAACGATCCCGGGTCAATTCATGTAAGCGGCATAGGTTATTATTAAGGAATCGTGAAGCTGTCTTGAAAAGCCCGTGAAGAAACCCGCCTTGTTCCCCCAAACAGGAACCCGACATGACTAAAACCATTGCCCTGCTCGGCGCGCTCGACACCAAGGGCGCGGAATACGCTTTCACGAAACAATGCATCGAGGCCCGCGGGCATCGCGTGCTGATGGTCGATGTGGGGGTGTTGTCGGCCCCCGAGGTGCCGGCCGACGTTTCCAGCGAGGAGGTGGCCCGGGCGGGCGGGGTTGAATTGGCAACCCTGCGGAGCCGGGCCGACCGCGGCGAGGCCGTCGCCGCGATGAGCCGGGGGGCCGCCGCCCTGATGCCCGACCTGTTCGCCCGGGGCCGCTTCGACGCCGTCATGGCGCTGGGCGGCGGCGGCGGTACCTCGGTGGCTTGCGCCGCCATGCGGGCGCTGCCCCCGGGCGTGCCCAAGGTGATGGTTTCCACCGTGGCCGGGTCCGACGTCTCGGGCTATGTGGGCGTGGCCGACATTACGATGGTCCCCAGCATCGTCGACGTCGCCGGGGTCAACCGTGTCAGTCGCGAGGTGTTCGCCCGGGCTGCCGGCGCGGTGTGCGGAATGGTGGAAACGGAAGTGCCGCCGGGCGACGACAAGCCGTTGCTGGCCGCCTCGATGTTCGGCAACACGACGCGGTGTGTGGAGGCCGCCCGCGCGGTGTTGGAAGCCGCCGGGTTCGAGGTGCTCGTGTTCCACGCCACCGGCACGGGCGGGCGGACGATGGAGCAGTTGATCGGCGCGGGGCGCATCGCGGGAGTGCTGGACGTGACCACCACCGAATGGGCCGACGAACTGGTCGGCGGCGTTTTCGCCGCGGGGCCCGACCGCTTGCGGGCCGCGGCGCGGGGCGGGGTGCCCGCCGTGGTCGCTCCCGGATGCCTGGACATGGTCAACTTCTGGGCCCCGGACACCGTCCCGCCGCGTTTCCAGGGACGGCGGTTCTACCCCCACAATCCGAACATCACGCTCATGCGGACCGATGTGGACGAATGCGCCGCCCTGGGCCGCGCCCTGGCCGAGCGACTCAACGAGAGTACCGGCCCGCTTACCGTGCTCCTGCCGCGGAAGGGGTTCAGCATGATCGACGCGCCGGGCGGACCCTTCTGGTGGCCGGAAGCCAACGAGGCGCTGTTCACCAGCTTGCGTGAGAACCTGCGGCGCGATATACCCAGGGAGGAACTCGACTGCAACATCAACGACGAGGCCTTCGCACGCCGCGCCGCGGAGTGCTTGCTGGACCACATTCGCACCAAGCGCCCCGGACCGTAGTTGCCCCGCGGGTTCCGCGGGAAGCGTATCCCCAGATCAACCAAGGAGCCATCCGATGCCGGAGTCACGCGAACAGATTCTCGCCCGTTTTCGCGAAAAGATCGCCCGCGGCGAGCCGATCATCGGCGGCGGGGCGGGGACGGGTATCAGCGCCAAGTTTGAGGAGGCGGGCGGGATCGACCTGATCGTGATCTACAACTCGGGGCGTTTCCGCATGGCGGGCCACGGCTCGCTGGCCGGCCTGATGCCCTTCGGCGACGCCAACGCCATCGTGCTGGAAATGGCCGCCGAAGTGCTGCCCACCGTCGAACATACGCCCGTGCTGGCCGGCGTGTGCGGCACGGACCCCCTGCGCCGCATGGACCGCTTCCTGTGCCGCATCCGCGACGAGGGCTTCGCCGGCGTGCAGAACTTCCCCACCGTGGGCCTGATCGACGGGATCTTCCGCGCCAACCTGGAGGAAACCCGGTTCGGCTACGACCGCGAGGTCGAAATGATCGCCCTGGCCCGCCAACGGGACCTGCTCACCACGCCCTACGTCTTCTCGCCCGAAGATGCCCTGAAGATGACCCGGGCGGGCGCCGACCTGCTGGTGGCGCACATGGGCCTGACCACCTCGGGGGCCATCGGGGCGAAGACGGCCAAGTCGCTGGACGAGTGCGTAGCGCTGATCGAGGCGATCGTCGTCGCGGCTCGCGGCGCGCGCGACGACGTGCTCGTCCTCTGCCACGGCGGACCCATCGCCGAGCCCGACGACGCCGCCTACATCCTGCAGCATTGCCCCGGCGTGGACGGGTTCTACGGCGCCAGTTCCCTGGAGCGGCTCCCGGTCGAGCGGGCCATCCGCGAGCAGACGGCCCGCTTCGCGAGCATCCGCCGCGTTTGAGAAACCGGTACGTGACGCCTCGGACGCACACGAATCCACCAGCAGAAACGTACCCGGAGCGTGAGATTTGGCCAAACTCTTCATCTCCCACAGCTCGGCGGACGACGCCTTCGTCCGCGAACTCCGTCGGACGCTCGCCGATCTCAAGCAGGAAGTGTGGATCGATTCGCGCGAGTTGCGAGGCGGCGACCCGCTGTGGCCCGAAATCCAAAAGGCGATTGACGAATCGTCGGCCGTGGCGGTCGTGGCCAGCCCCAATTCCTTGCAGTCAGAATGGGTCGGCAAGGAACTGCGGCACGCGCTCGACGTGCAGCAACAGCGCGGCCGGCTCCAGTTCCCGGTCTTTGTGCTCTCGCTGGACGGCGCCAAACTCGGTGTCCTGCAAACCCTGTTCGCCGACGAGCCGCTTTACATACCGGTGACGCACGGTAATCAGCTCGCGGTAGTTGATGAGCTTGGAAGACCGTTGGTCAGAACGGAGTTTTCAGCGGCAGGCGAACTGGAAGATGCGATCCAGGAAGTCGAGCGCGCGCTGCGCGAGCAATCCACGCTGTTGGTGGTGGACAACATGGAGAGCGTCCTCCTGCCGCCCTACCTGGAAACGCCCGAGGTGCTTTCGGAAGAGGCGGGCCGCGAGTCGCAGGCCATCCGTGCGCTGTGCGAACGCCTGCTGAAGGTGGGCGACACGCGCCTGCCGTAGACAGCAGCGGAGTGGTCGTCGAAAGACAGCGAAGGGAAGCCAGGTCAGGATGCCATCCAGCTTGTGAACCTGAGAGATGGCGACCAGTCGAACGTCATACACCTGTTTGCCAATCGCCGCCGAGGCATCTGCAAGCGACTTCCACGCGGAGTAGATGTCGGGGGCTACCGCCCTGACACTGGGCTACTGGTTCGACGCGTGCAGGGATCTGGGAGTCCAGGCGACTTGGTTCTACGCGGGCGGAGCGTCGGACGAATGAAACGCAGTGTGGCAGTCGGCCGGCGTTCCCGTGCTGGCTCGCCCCTTCTTCAATGTGGCTACAGGCGTAGAAGACGCTCAATTGGTCGCCTACCCAGACGTGGTCGAGGGCCTTATGCTCGCTCAGACACACAGCGATTTGAGGTCGGCCGAGACGCTGCTGCGTACCAATGGGCGCCGGGGCCCCCGCGGTCGAATCGACATTTTGAGTGGCTACCGGTATTTGGGGTTTCACGAAGGGCTTTGGTTGGAAGAGAGCAGTTTGGAAGATTGTTATTCTGCTCCCTTCCACAACGCAACCGGCTCACCGGCTCGGCCTACAGCCCCAGCACTTCGCGCATCGTGTAGTGGCCGGGCGGTTGCCGGACGGCGAATTTGGCCGCGGTCAGCGCGCCGAGCGCGTAGCAGTCGCGATTGGTCGCTCGGACGGTTAATTCAATCGTCTCGCCCAGCATTCCGAAGACGATCGTGTGCTCGCCCGGATTGTCACCCACCCGCAACGCGTGGTAGGCAATCTCGTCTCGCGGGCGGGCTCCCCACGCGCCTTGCCGCCCATGCACATGCCGCTGCTGCCCCAAAATCCGCGCGATCGCCTGGCCGAACTGCAGGGCCGTCCCGCTGGGGGCATCGGCCTTGAAACGGTGATGCCGCTCGATGATCTCGACGTCCGCATCGCCGCCTGCCCGCTGCAACACTTCGGCGGCCGTGGCGGCCAGCTTCATCGTCAGATTGACCGCCAGACTCATGTTCGGCGCCCAGACCACGGCCGTCTGTTCCGCCGCCTCGCGAACCGCCTGCTGCTGGGTGGCGTCCAGACCGGTGGTGGCCATCACCAGGGGGATCCGCCGCCGGGCACATTGCCGGCTGATCGCTTCGGCGCCCGCCGGCAACGAGAAATCGATCACGGCGTCCACCTCCGTCGGCAATTCGTCGTCGAACGCCACCCCCAGCGTGCCGACCCCGGCGGCCAAACCGGCATCCTGCCCCAGCACGGGATGCTGAGCCGATTCCAAGGCGGCGACGATCTCCAGTTCCGGGTCGTGGTGACCCAAGGCGATCAGCCGCAGCCCCATACGTCCGGCGGCTCCGTGGATGGCAAGTCGAATCGGGCTCATGAAAAGCATCCTTTCGAAGAGAACCTCAGTCAGACGGGCGGATCGCGCGGACGATCGCCTCGAAATCGTTTGGAACCGAAACGGGGGGATTCGAAAAAACCGCCTCGTGGACCCCGCGGCTGCCCAAAACCTCACGGAATCGCTCCGGATCGCGGGAATGATAGGCCACGGTCGCCATGGGATCCTTCAACTGGTGCCCGGTCAGCACGCACACCACGCGATCGCCGGCCCCGATCTGACCCTCCTGCCTCAGCCGCCGCGCGCCCGCCACACTGGCCGCACTGGCCGGTTCACACCCGATCCCGCCCGCACCCACCTGGGCCTTGGCATCCAGGATCTCCTGGTCACTGACCCGCCGCACGAGCCCGTCGCAGGTCTCCAACGCTCGCAGGCACTTTCGCAAATTCACCGGGCGGTTGATCTCGATGGCACTGGCGATCGTCGACGCTCGGCGCTGGTCGGCGTCCAACCGCCGGAAATACGCGTCGGACGTCGCCCGGTCCGCTCGCCCCTGGTCCCAACGCATACCCTGAACCTCGTACAACTGGTACAACGTGTCGGCTCCCTCCGCATTGATCACAGCCAGCCGCGGCAGACGGTCGATCAAGCCCAGGCAATGCAGCTCGGAAAACGCCTTGCCAAAGGCGCTGGAATTCCCCAGATTGCCCCCCGGAACCACGATCCAGTCGGGCACCTCCCAACGCAATCCCTCCAGCACCCGGTACATGATCGTCTTCTGACCCTCCAGACGGAACGGGTTCAGGCTGTTGACCAGATAGATGCCCAATTGCTCAGCCACCTCGCGGACCCGGAACATGGCGTCGTCAAAGTCGCCCTCGATCTGGACCGTCTGGGCCCCGTATTCCAATGCCTGTGACAGCTTGCCGTAAGCGATCTTGCCGGAACCGATGAAAATCACGGCCCGCATCCGCTGGGTCACCGCACAGTACATGGCCAGCGAGGCACTGGTGTTGCCGGTCGAGGCGCAGGCCGCCTGGCGGGCGCCGATCATCTGGGCATGGGTGAAAGCGGCCGACATCCCGTTGTCCTTGAAACTGCCGGACGGATTCAGGCCCTCATACTGCAGGAACAACTGGCCCGCCGGCAGATCGACGTAGGGGGCGACCCCGTCCGCCCGCTGCAACAATGTCTGACCCTCGCCCACCGTCACCACGTGTTCGGGCGAAGCGAAAGGCAGTAGTTCGTGGAATCTCCAGACCCCACTGTGGCACAGGGGATCGTGCCGCCGACCCCACTTCCGCTCGAACACCGTCCAATCGGCCGGGATCGGCAACCGGTTCCAATCGTACTGGATGTCCAGCAGGTCGCCGCAACGAGGGCAGGTGACCAGGGCTTCCTGGATGCTGGCCGTCGCGCCGCACCCGGGGGCAATACATTTTTGAAAAGCTGTTTCGCTTCGAAGCACGCGTTTGCACCTGTGTGTGAAAGTCTGCGGGGGCGTCGATCGCCCTGCCGCAAAGGGGGAAAACGGCGGTCGGCAGCCCGTGAACCAGCCGGCCAAGTCAATTCGACTGCTCGCTACGGACCCGCCGGATCCGACTCAAAAATTCGCCCAGCGACGCCGGGCGCTGGTCCCGGTTCGCCGAAATACAGTCGGTGATCGCAACGGCCAGCGTGCGGTCCAGCCCCGGCGCGATCTCCAAAATCGGGACCGGATCATGGGTGTCGTGACGCAAGGCCGCTCGACCCGTGGCCTCGGCCGCCGGCCAAGGCAACTGGAACGTCAATAACTCATAGGCCGTCACGCCCAAGGCGAAAACATCCAAGCGGTTATCCGTGTCGCGGCGGCGAACGATCTCCGGAGCCATGTACAGCGGCGTCCCCGTGCGATTGCCAGGACGGCGAAAAGCCGGCTCGTCCGGGACCGTCAGCCCGAAATCGATCAACTTGATCCCGTCCAACTCGGGCAAACAAATGAAGTTGCGAGGGCAGATGTCCCGGTGAATGAAACCCGCCTGGTGAACCGCCTGGACCGCCTCGGCCATCTGGCGAATCAAATTCAATCGCCTGCCCACCAAACGCTCGTCCCGCTGCCGCACCAACTGTTGCAGCCCGGGACCCGGCAGGAACTCCATCACAATGTACGCTTGACCCGTCGAACTGACCCCCGCCTCATACGTCTCGACAATCCGCTCGTGCTTCATCGACAACGCAATCTGGCCCTCCGACGGCTTCTTCAGCCCGGCAAACCGCGATTCGAAGGTCAGCGTCTTCTCCGGATCGCACAACTTCAAGCCGACAATGCGGTCGTGCTGGCGATCCCGCGCCCGATAAAAACGCGACATCGTCCCCACATACCCCTCGCTGAGCAATTGGAATCGCTGGGCGATGTCCACACGCCCGGCGCCCTTCCACAGCGATTGCAGCTTGTCGAACCAACCCATGTCTATTTGCCACAGTAGTCGATGGTGCGAGCAATCTCGCTCTTCAGCTTGTCTCGCGGAACGATCCGGTCGACGTAGCCATGCTCCAGCAGGAACTCACTGGTCTGGAACCCCTCGGGCAACTCGATGCGGATCGTCGCCTGGATCGTGCGGGGGCCGGCAAACCCGATCAGCGCCCGCGGCTCCGCAAACACCACATCGCCCAACGCCGCGAAACTGGCCGCCACGCCTCCCATTGTGGGGTTGGTTAACACCGAAACATACAATCCTCCCGCTCGGTCGTAACGGGCCAGTGCGGCCGAAACCTTGGCCATCTGCATCAGCGACAGGATGCCCTCGTGCATCCGCGCCCCCCCGCCTGAGCCGCTGATGATGATCAAAGGCAACTGCTGCCGCGTCGCCCGCTCGATCAGGCGCGCCAACCGCTCGCCCACCACCGACCCCATACTGCCCATGATGAACGCCGAATCGGTAACCCCCAGAGCCACGCGTCGAGCCCGGATCATCCCGCCGCCGGTGATCGCCGCATCACTCAACCCCGTACGTTTCTGCTCGGCCACCAGCCGGTCCGCATAGGACTTCCGGTCGGCGAACTTCAGCGGATCCGCGGGGATCACATTCGCGTCCCACTCCTCGAACGTGCCTTCGTCCAGCACCTGGCGAATCCGTTCCTTCGCCGACACGTTGAAATGGTGCTCGCATTCGGGGCAGACCCCCAACCGCTGGTCGACCACCTTGCGGAAAAGGGTGGATTGGCAACTCGGGCAGCGCAGCCAGAGTCCTTCCGGCACACCGCGTTTCTTTCGTACGACCGTCATCAAGGCTTCTATCCTGTTTCCACTTATTGCGAAACGGCCAAACCGGTCAGCTTCCGCACCACGGGACCGTAATCCGCGTGCCGGAATATGGCCGAACCCGCCACCAACAAATCGGCTCCCGCCGCCGCACAACGGCCGATCGTGGTTTCGTTGATCCCACCATCAACCTCTAACAACGCATCATGGCGGAGGGTCTTCCGAAGGTAACGGAGCCGATCCAGGGCGCCCGGATCGAACGATTGGCCACCAAAACCCGCCGGCACACTCATCACCAGCACCAGGTCGCACAGGTCCCAGCAGGCATCGACTTGCTCCAGCGGCGTCGCCGGATTCAGCGCGACCCCCGCAGCGACCCCCAATTCGGCAATGCGTCTCAGGATCGGTTCGGGGTCTTCGACCGCTTCGGCGTGAAACGTCATCAGATCCGCCCCCGCCCGAACAAATGCCTCGATATAACGCTCCGGTCGGGAAATCATCAGATGGACATCCAGCGGCAGCGTCGTCAGGCGACGCAAAGCTTCGACAATGGGCAGCCCGTAGGTAAAATTAGGTACGAAACACCCATCCATCACATCCAAATGCAGGGCCGACACCCCGGCTTCTTCCAACGCCCGGACTTCCCGTTCCAAATTGCCAAAATCGCACATCAGCAAAGACGGCAGGATCACCGGCGCGGCATCGCGAAGTTCGGCAAGACGGTTTCGACCAGACATAACGACCTTAGGCGGTAACGAGAACCCGGGAAATCTGGAAAACGGCGCGCAACCCAACCCATCTATTCATCGCAGATTGGGCCGTGCGGGTTGAGCAAGAAATTCTAGCATTCCCAGCCGTCCGCGTCTGCGCGGGACTCTCAAACCGAACCGCACGCCGCAAGTCCCATTCCTGAAACAACTTACAGCATTTCCCACCCGCCCCGGCCGAATCCCCCGCTCCGCTCCTCCCACACCCGTCCCCACAAACCAACCCATTCCATCGTCGCGCAATACCCCACGTTGACTGTACCCCCGACGCCCCCCGGGGTGGATTCGCCGTGAGGGATTCGATTTCCGCTGCGCCGTGTGGTACGATGCGGTTTCCGTTTGGCGATATTCCGTTGGGGAAGGTTGGGATCGAAGGAAACGCCTCCAAT
>SLEY01000491.1 GCA_007124535.1 Planctomycetaceae bacterium | reverse complement strand
TGCCCGCCCGCGAATTCGCGCGTTTCCTGGCACGTGCCCAGCGGGGCCAACCCTACGAAATCCCGCCCGAACGACCCTCCGGACCGCAGTCGCCCGAATTGGAACAGGCCCAGCAGCGTTTTGATCTGGAGCACGGCATCCGCTATTGCCGCGAAGTCCTGGGGATTGGCGGGAAGGAGGGATGAGACGGACTTCAGGAGGGTTCGAAATGGCGCATGGCCGTGGAGAGCCGGCCGGAGCGATCCGCGAGGGAACCAGGCCCCACGAGCGAAGTTTCTCGGCCCCTCCTGCGGCGCGCAGGCTTGACGCCGCCTGGCTGCGGTGATAAAGATGATTTGGTTATGCCGAAAAAAGGGGCAGAAAAAAAAGGGGGGCCGGTGTTCCCCGGATTCTTTTAACTCTCTCAGGAGATGAATTATGCGTGAAATCGGACGACGAGGCTTTTTGAAGGCGACCGCGGGAAGCGCGCTGGCGTCCGGGTTGGCCCAACTGCCGGGCGGAATTGGGGGAACCGCTTCGGCGCGCGACGATTGCCCTCTCCCGCGCCGCAAGTTGGGTCGGATCGATCACGAGCCGACGATTGTCAGTTTGGGAGGCATGACCACGGTTCGCGAAGCGGATCGCCGGGAAGAGGCCTTGGAAATCGTCCGGCACGCCGTCGATTCGGGGATCAACTATATCGACACGGCCGATTCCTACGCCGATGGCACGAGTGAACGGCACATTGGCGAGGCGTTGGGCGATCGGCGGGACGGGGTGTTCGTGGCAACCAAGACCCGTCAGCGCCGTGCCCAGCCGATCGTACACCAAGCCTTCGAAGCCAGTTGCGAGCGATTGCGGACCGAGATCCTGGACCTGTACTTCCTGCATGCCGTGCACACCTTCGACGATCTGGACGCCGCTTTGGATCGTGACGGCGGTGCGATCAAGGCTTTCGAGCATTTCCGGGATGCCGGCCGGCTCCGGTATCTGGGAATCAGCAGCCATTCGAGCGAAGTCTTGAGCGCGGCGATGGATCGATACGATTTCGATTGTGTGTACGTCACGCTCAATCCGGCCGGCCGGGCCATGCTGGATCCGGAGAACACCAACGCCATGCTGGCCAAAGCGGCCGAGAAGAACGTCGGCGTGGTGGCCATGAAGATCTACGGCGGCACCGGTGGCCGGATTCTCGGGGAGAACCAGGTCACGGCCGAACAGGCCCTGGGCTACGCGTTGAGCCATCCGGTCGCGACCGCAACGATCGGGATCACCCGCGTCGAGCAGATCGACCACAACATCCAAATGGCCCGGGACTTCGTACCTTACACTCCCGAGGAATGCCTCGCCCTCGCCCGCTTGTTCTAGCTCGGGCAACGAACGATTCAACGGAGGACGACGAGATGACGGATTCGAGTAACCGCCCCACGGGCTGTCCCCTGGATCGGCGGCATTTTCTGACGCGTTTCGGAATGGCGAGCGGGGCCACGTGAGAAAGGGGTGTGCTGTGAAGCGACAAGGGATCGGACGCAGAGAACTGCTGAAGTCGGCCGTCGGCGCCGCGGCCGGAGTGGGCGGCGCCAAAGCCCTGGGGCTGGGCGAGCGAGCGGAGCTGGACGCGACCGAATCGGACTCCGCCCCCATGCCGGTCCGCCGCTTGGGGCGAACTGATTACCGGGTACCTTTGTTCAGCCTGGGAGGCCAATCGACGATCGAGCAACCGGGGCGGCGCGACCAGGCGGTTTCGATTATTCACCGCGCCCTTGACTTGGGAGTCAACTACATCGACACCGCCGCGGCCTACGGCCAAGGCGTCAGCGAGTCGTACATCGGCGAAGTGATGAAGGAGCGGCGCAAGCAAGTCTTCCTGGCCACCAAGACCCGCGAGCGCACGTACGACGGCGCCCTGCGCGAATGCGAGGCGAGTTTGAAGCGACTGAACACGGACTGCTTGGACCTGTACCAACACCATGCCGTGCATCGCGACGAGCAGCTGGAGGAACTCCTCGGCCGCAACGGGGCCGCACACGCCTTTGCCCGCCTGCATCGCGAGGGGGTCATCAAGCACCACGGCATTACCGGCCATTCGCCGCGCGTCCTGCTGAAGGCCCTGCAGCAGTATGATTTCGATTGCACGCTGGTCACCCTCAACCCGGCCGACGAGTGGATGCTGGACCGCGAGTATCTCGGTGAATTCCTGGCCACGGCGGCGGAGAAGGATGTGGGTGTGATTGGCATGAAGGTGGTGGCTCGCGGGCGGATATTGGAGCGCGGCCTGACCATGCCCCAACTGATGGCCTACACGCTCAGCTTCCCGGTGGCGACGGTGGTGATCGGCATCACCACGTACGAGCAAGTGGAGCAGGACGTGGAGATCGCTTGCGCCTTCCGCCCGCTTTCGGAGCAGCAGCGTGCGGAACTGGAACGCCGCGCGACCGCCTGACGCGATTCGTACCGATTTCAAGACGACGGGCGCCCCCGGCCCGTTGTCGTCCCGAGCAACCTGCCGAGGTGGGGCTTGCCCTGGGGGGTGACGGCGGTTTAGAATCCGCCCCTGCCGCTTGGCAGTACGCCGGATCGTACGTGCATGGCTTTGGCTTACAGATGAGAGAGAGAGGATCCTGATGGCCCATTCGATCACCTTGAGAGACGCTTATAAATATGCCCTGCTGGTACCGACCAGTATGGGGACTCGGCTGACCCCCGTGGGACGCCAGCCAGCGCACAGTTCGACCACCTTCCAGTTGCAGGCGACCAGTGCCGAGAGCAATGTGGGGAGCGTCTCGTCCTTTCTGGGGCTGCCGGTGAATGTCCTGACCGCCATTGTCAGCACCTCGCCGTTCGGCAAGTTCATTCAGCGGGATTTGGCGGGCCGGGGGATGACGGTCGATGCCAAGGAGGTCCCGCAGGACGGTCCGTGGGGGGCCCGGCATCAGATCAACATTGCGGATTCCGGATGCGGTTCCCGCCGTCCCACCGTGTCCAACGACCGGGCGGGCGAGGTGGGCCGCTCGCTGAAACCCGAAGATTTCGATCTGGACGCCAAATTTTCCCAAGAGGGCGTGGGGATCGTCCATCTGTCGGGGCTGATCGCCGCGCTGTCGCCGGACACCGGACGGTTGTGTCTGGCGATCGCGGAGAAGGCCAAAGCGGAAAAGACGCTGGTTTCCTTCGATTTGAACCATCGCGCTTCGTTCTGGAAAGGCCGGGAAGACGAGTTGGCCCAGCTGTTCCATCAGATCGCCGACTGTGCCGATATCCTGGTGGGCAACGAGGAGGACTTCCAGCTGTGTTTGGGCATCGAAGGGCCCCCGCCCGGCGGCAAGGGGTTGGCTACGAAAATCGACTCCTTCAAGGAAATGATCCATCGCACCCGAGAGAAGTACCCGAACGTCAAACTGTTTGCCACCACGCTCCGCGAAGTGATCAATGCGGACACGCATCGCTGGGGTGCGATCTTGTGGCATCAGGACCAGTGGCATGTGGTCGAGCCGCGCGAGATCAAAGTGTTGGACCGCATCGGGGGCGGTGACGGCTTCGTCGGGGGACTGCTGTATGGCCTCCTCCGCGGCTGGGAACCGGAACGTTGGGTCCAGTTCGGCTGGGCCAGCGGCGCCTTGGCCGTCACCTACTTGACCGACTACATTCAGCCGGCCAATGAGCAGGAGGTCTGGGCCGTTTGGGCTGGGGACGCTCGGGTGGCTCGTTGAGTACCTTTGTGGTTCGTGGTGGTCGCTTCCAAGAATCATGCTGCGGTCTTCAATCGCGGAAACGGGAACGACGGGACAATGAATGCTGTGCCTGCATCACGAAGAACCACGTTCTTTGTTCTGCGAGGGTGTGGGGTGGCAAGTTGCGACGGTGCCGGATAGCCGGTCATGGGCCGTCCGGGCTGGTTTGCGGCCAGGGCGAGTGCATGCGGGCGGCTTGGCGTCGTCGCCGCCGCCGCTCGCGCGCTTCTTGGCGAGGCCAGTTGGCCGGGATCGGCGCCAACTCATCCGTGGTGTCCGGGGTCCAAGCTGGCGCCGCTTCGCTTTTCCCCCCTACCGTAGGGTTTACGTCAGTCGCCTCGCTCGAACCCTCGGAAGTGGGCAACTCGCCACGAACGACACGAACATTTTGGGGAGCTTCGATACCCACCCGGACGGTGTTACCTTGAATCCGCACAATGGTCAGCGTGATCTCGTTTCCGATCTGGATTTTCTCTTGCAGCTTGCGGGTCAGCACCAGCATGATGGACTCCTTCGATTGAGGATGGGATGAGAACCGACGAGACGTTTTGCGAGTTAGGATCGTCGGCAAGGCAACTAGGTGCATATCGCATGCCAAAGCCGGCTGGAATTTGCGACATGGGTGCTAAGCTGTTGTTTCATAAGGACTTAGGAGCAGCGACCTGCACGGCATGGCGACCGTCGCGGGACGAGATTTGACCGGTGGTTTGAAAAACCTTCCTTTGTGGAACGAAGAGGACATTGTGGCGATTGAGCGTGTTTTCCTGGGTTTGGAGCGTCCCAGCCTGGCAGTAGCCGTCGAGTATCTGCTGGGGCGTTACGGGCAGGGCGACTCGGCCGATTTGTCACCCGGGCTGATCGGCGTGCCGGGAGGGCGAGCGGGCCGTCGCTTGTTGGAGTTGCTGGTCGCGGAGGCGGAACGGCGGGATTGGTTGCTGACACCCCCCCAGATTGAGACACTGGGTCATCTGCCGGAACAGCTTTATCCGGCGCAACGGCCCCTGGCCAACGAGTTGGTCCAGCGTTTGGCGTGGTCGCGCGTCTTACAGCGTTACGATCCCCAGCGGCTGGGCGAGTTGATTTCCGTCGGGCCTCAGGAGGACGAATTGGGCTGGCTGGAATACGGCAGTCTCCTGCGACGGTTGCATACCGAGCTGGCGGCCGAGGGCTTGAATTTTGCGGACGTGGCGCAACGAGGGCAGGCCATCGAATTGTTTGCCGAGCAGGCACGTTGGCAGATCCTCAGCGACCTGCAACACGATTACCTGGCTCTGTTGGATGAACTGCAATTGTGGGACGTCCAGACAGCCCGCCGCGTCGCCGTCGAGCGGGGGGAATGCCGATTGGACAAGGAGTTGATTCTGGTCGGGACGGTGGATCTGCCGGGGATCCTGTGCCGAATGCTGGATCAGGTGGCCGAGCAGGTGACGGTTCTGGTCTTTGCGCCCCAGGCCTGGTCCGATCGTTTCGACGCCCATGGCGCTCTGCTGCCCTCCGCCTGGGAATCGGTCACCGTGCCCATTGATGAGGAGCGGATCCGCATTGTGGACGGTCCGGCGGAACAAGCGGATCGTGTGGTCCGTTGTTTGTCCGAGTGGGGTGAGCGATTTCGTCCGGATCAGATTACGGTGGGATTGGCAGACGCCGCGATCATCCCCCTCGTCCAGAGGCACCTGGAACCGTGCGAGATCGCTTGCCGCTCCGCTGCCGGCAAGCCGATGTCGCAGACGCGCGTCATGCGCCTGCTGGCGGCTGTCGAGTTCTACTTGCGAATCGGCGGATATCCGGAGTTTGCGGCCCTGGTCCGCCATCCCGATATGGATGCCTATCTTCAGCGTCAAGGAATCGGCGCACTTTGGCCCGACGCTTTGGACGCCTACTATAACCGGCATTTGCAGAGTCGGTTGGAACCGGGGTTGTTGGAACCGCAAGACGCCCGTACGGTCGCAACTCTGCTGCGTCACAGCCGACATCTCCTGGCCGAACTGCAGGGTCCACCGCGCCCCCTGTCCGAATGGGGTGAGCCGCTGCGCGGATTGCTGCGATCCGTGTATGGATCCTGCCGCTGGGACCAGGAGGATGTGGCTGACCGCCGAATTGTCCAGACGCTACGTAGGATCCAGGACACGTTGCAACAGCACGAACAGACCATTCCGCGGGGCTTGCAGCCCGTCGTTACGGCCGCGGATGCCCTGCGTTTGCTCCGTGAATCCTGCCAGGATCAAGCGGTGGCGGACCCGGCGGATCCCGGGGCGGTCGAGTTGCTGGGGTGGCTGGAGTTGGCGTTGGATGACGCGCCTGCCCTGGTCGTGTGCGGGGTGAACGAAGGTTTCGTGCCGTCCTCCTTGAACGCCGACCCCTTCCTGCCCGATGCCTTGCGTACCCAATTAGGGCTGCAAGACAACGCCCGCCGCTACGCCCGCGACGCCTACGCGCTGACCACGCTGATCGGCAATCGGGAGCACGTCGAGTTGATCGCCGGTCGCCGCTCGGCCGATGGCGAGCCTTTGATCCCCAGCCGGCTGTTGCTGGGCACGGATGGGGAGACCCTGGCACGGCGGGCCCTGCGTTTCTTTGCTACTCCGGAGCCGCTCGACCATCTGCCACCTCTTTCTGGTGGATTGCGGTCACACCGAGAGCAGTCCGATTTTCCGATTCCGCGGCCCCAGCGGCCGGACTCGCCGATTACGGCCCTGCGGGTGACCGCTTTTCGGGATTACCTGGCCTGCCCGTATCGCTTCTACCTACGGCATGTGGTCGGTCTGCAAGTGACGGACGATATGGCCGAAGAATTGGACGGAGCCGCTTTCGGCAGCCTGCTCCATGAGGTGCTGCATGAAATCGGCGGGGGGCCGGAGGGCAATTCCACCGATCCGGAACGACTGGAAGCGCTCTTCGAACAGGCCCTGTCCCGGCGGGTAGCCCGCTTGTACGGGGACGATCCCCTGGCGACCGTGCGTGTCCAGATCGAGCAGTTGCGCCAGCGACTGCAAGTGTTCGCCCGCATTCAGGCCGCCCGGGCGGCGGAGGGCTGGCGAATCGAATCGACGGAAATTCCCGACCGGCGGGCCGAGGGCGCGCCGTTCGAAGTCGACGGGAACGTGTTTCGGCTCCGCGGACGCATCGATCGGATCGACGTGCATCCCGAAACCGGGCAGCGGATGATTTGGGACTACAAGTCCTCGGATTCCGGCAAATCGCCCGATCAAGTGCATCGGAAATCCGGCCAGTGGATCGATCTCCAGCTGCCCCTCTATCGACACATCGCCCGATCCCTCGGAATCGAGGGCGAGATCGGCTTGGGCTACATCCTGTTGCCCAAAGACACGGCCAATGTCCGCTTCGAAGCTGCCGAATGGACCGAGGCGGAGTTGGAGGAGGCGGACGCAAGGGCCCGGGACGTCATTCGGAGAATTCAGAAGAACCACTTTTGGCCACCTGCATACCCCCCACCATTGTATTCTGAGGACCTGTCGGCCATTTGCCAGGACACCGTATTCGACAAACCGCGCGTCGATTGACCGGGGGCTGGGGTCGATTTGGTGTCGGGGGGCCAGTTTCCCCCCGGAGCCTGGACGGTGTCTTGCAAAAGACCCGCGGGGTCGCCACAATGGTCGCAAATCGCGGTCGCTCGGCTGCCGCCCCTGATGTGATGATGGTTGCTTCCTTATTGCTTAATCGAGTCTGCTATGGCCCCTGACAAAGCCCCTTGGATTACTTACCGACCGGAATTGAAGGTCTTGGATTGCACGGTTCGCGATGGCGGGCTGATCAACGCCCACCAGTTTTCCGACGAATTCGTGCGCGCCGTGTACGAGACCTGCATCGCGGCCGGCGTGGATTACATGGAAGTGGGTTACAAGGATTCTCCGCGTCTGTTTCCCAAGGGCCAGTTCGGGGCTTGGAAACACTGCGACGAGGACGATCTGGCGCGGGTCTTCCAAGGGCACGACGCCGAGCAGACCGGTTTGAAGCTGGCTGCCATGGCCGACGCGGCCAAGAGCGATTGGCAGACCCAGATCGTGCCGCGGGACCAGAGCCCGCTGGATATGATCCGTGTCGCCTTCTACGCCCATCAGGTCTCCGAAGCGGTGGAAATGATCCAGTGCGCTCATGAGCGTGGCTACGAGACCAGTGCCAACCTGATGGCGGTCTCTGCGATCAGCGAAAAGGAAGTGGATACGGTCCTGGAGGCCATCGCCGAAACCCCCGCAGGGACGATGGTCATCGTCGACAGTTTTGGACATCTGTATCGCGAGCAAATCGATCTGCTGTACAACAAGTACGCGGCCGCGATGGAAGGTCGGGGCAAGGACATCGGCATCCACGCGCACAACAACCAGCAGTTGGGATTCGCCAACACGATTGAAGCCATCATTCTGGGCGCCAATCGGGCCGATGCGACGATGGGCGGCCTGGGCCGGGGGGCGGGAAATTGTCCGATGGAACTGCTGTTGGGCTTCCTTCGCAATCCGAAGTTCCGTCTGCGGCCGGTGGTCGAATTCCTGCAAGAGCACATCGAGCCGTTGCGAAATCGCTTTTCGTGGGGCGCGTTGCTGCCGTACAATCTTACCGGTCAACTGAATCAGCATCCTCAAGCGGCGATCAAGTTCCTGGATGGCGAAGAAAACCAGAACTACATCAAGTTCTTCGACGAAATCGTCACCGAAGTCTGAACGCCTTCAGGCCTCGCGATTTCAGCGCCACGTACTGGGCGTCCTGTCCCTGATCCTGATGGCCGGAGGCTTGTTCGTCTTGCTCCGTTCTCAGGACGAGACGTTTTACGCGCTCGGCAGCATGGGCTGGCGGATCGGGATCGCCTTGGGCCTCCTTTGGCTGGCCCTTCCCCAAGTGCTGACGCTGGGGTCCAGTTTGCCGCCGCGGACCGCGATCGCCTGTGTGCTGGGCGGCGTGATGATCGTCGCGCGGCCCAAGCTGTTTCCCATCGTCCTGTTGATCATCGGGGCGATGGCGATTTTGGAAAGCGTGGGTTGGCTGATTCGACCGTTTCCCAAACAGCGGGGCCGCCGCTGACGCGGGAATATCAGCTGAGGGAACGGGGACGGTGAGGGAACGGGGACAGCCAGCTTCTCGAAATCAGAGTGAACTGCGGAAAGCTAGGGGATCGAATGGGGCCGCCCATTGGGACAAAGCTGCACCACCCATTAGGTGAACCTCCGCGAATGTGGTTTTCTTCATATACCACGAAGCGTATCGCCTGGATGATCGAGGCCGGCGCCCGTTGCCCGGCTTTTTCGCTTCCCCGAACGGCTCCTCACCTTTGGTGCTTGTCGGTAGAAACTTGAGCGAGCCAGAGAGTTGCTTAGGAGCGAGAATGCTCCGAATCACAGGCCAGGAGAAGAAAACGCAGGGGACACGGCGCGCCCCACCCGGCCGCTACCGCGTCCGACCTCCCCGG
>SLEY01000331.1 GCA_007124535.1 Planctomycetaceae bacterium | reverse complement strand
GCTCGTGCCGTTCGGAGCATCTGTGCCATCCGTATTCGAAGGGAGATATCGCCGTGGACCGAAGTGAACTGGAAAGCCGGATTCGTGACGTGACCGCCCGTATTCTGAAAATCGACGCCGCAGAGATCACGCCGGAGAGCAATTTCATCTTTGATTTGGGAGCGGACAGTGCTCAGAGCGTAGAATTGGTGGCCGCCTTCGAAGAGGAATTCGAGATCGAGATGGACGAGGACCAGGCTCTGGCGGTGCAGACCATTGGCGGGGCCGTGGATTTCATCGGCAATCTGGTGAACGACTAGTGCCGTCGGCTGCTGCCAGTCGATCCGCTCCTGCTCGCTCGTTGCTCGTTTGCCGGCCGGTTCGACCGCCGGTTTTCTTGGATCCCGCTAGGAAGGAATGGCCATGACGGAGAACGTTCTCGAACCACTTGATGCGATTTTCAGTCCACGCTCGATTGCCGTGGTCGGCGCGACCCGCACCGCGGGCACGGTCCCGCACGATATCTTTCAGAATATTCTGGAGGGCGGTTTCCAAGGAACCGTCTATCCGGTCAGTCCCGGGGCCAAGTCGATCCGGGGCGTCAAGGCTTACAAATATGTCCTGGATGTGCCCGATCCGTTCGATCTGGCCGTGATGGTCTTTCCCAGCAGCGTCTGCCACCTGGCGATGGAACAGTGTGGCCAGCGGGGGATCCGGGCGGCGATCGTGATTTCGGCCGGGTTCCGCGAGGTCGGAGAAGCTGGCCGGCAACGGGAACAGCAACTGAAAGGGATCGCCGACAAATACGGAATCCGGATCATTGGGCCGAACTGCTTAGGGGGGATCAACACGGACCCGAAGGTGCGATTGAACGCCTCGTTCGCCCGCAAAATGCCCGATGAAGGCTCGATCGCCTTTGTCTCCCAATCGGGGGCGCTGTGCACGGCCGTGTTGGATTACGCTCGCGGCAAGCACATCGGTTTCTCCAAATTCGTGTCCTTCGGGAACAAATGCGATCTCAGCGAAGTCGATTTGATTTACTATCTGGGGGACGATCCGGCCACCAATGTGATCCTGGTGTATCTGGAGGAACTCACCGATGCCCGCGGATTGATGCAGGCGGCTCGGACGGTGATTCAGAAGACAGGCAAGCCGATCCTGGCGTTGAAGAGCGGGCGGACTGCCGCGGGCGCCTCGGCCGCGGCCAGTCATACCGGCTCGCTGGCCGGCCCGGACGAGTTCTGTGATGCGATTTTCCAGCAGGCCGGCATCCAGCGCTGCCGCACGATCGAGGACATGTTCCATCGAGCCACGGCGTTGGCCTATCAGCCGCGACCGCAGACCAACCGGGTCGCCATCATCACCAATGCTGGGGGACCCGGGGTGATGGCCACGGACGCCGCGATCGACTACGGCCTGGAGATGGCCCAATTCTCGCAGCAGACCCGCGATTCGTTCAAGCGCAAACTGCCCACCACGGCCAATACCCAGAACCCGGTGGACATCATCGGCGACGCCCGCAGCGATCGCTATCAGGCGGCCCTCTCGTCAATCCTGGCCGATCCGGATGTGGCCGGGGCCATGGTGATCCTGACGCCCCAGTCGATGACCGACATCCGGGAGATTGCGGAAGAGGTGGTGCGGACCGCCCGGGCGATGCCCGAGAAACCGCTGTATACTTCGTTCATGGGTGAAACGGATGTGGCGGAAGGCATCGATGTCCTCCAGCGGCATCACATCCCGCATTACATCTTGCCCGAGTCGATGGCGGCGGCGATGGCGGCCAGCTACCGATTCGAACGGCAGTCGCGGCTGGTCCGCCGGCCCCTGCCTTTGCAGAACGATGTGGACACGGCCACCGCCCGGGGCTTGCTGGAACAGGCCCTTGAGCAAGGGCGGCAGCATCTGCCCGAGGTCGAAGCCGGGCCGATCCTCCAAGCCTATGGTCTGCCGATGCTGGCCGGTCAGGTCGCCCGATCGCCCGAGGAAGCGGTGGCGGCCGCCGCGGCCTTGGGCTGTCCGGTGGCCTTGAAAATCTACAGCCGTGATGTGGTCCATAAGGTCGACTCGGGCGGCGTCGCGCTGGGAGTGGCCGATCCCGCCGCCGCCGCGGACATCTATCGGGCCCTGATCCAGGCCGTTCAGGCCGCCCGACCGGAGGCCCGGATCCTGGGCGTCCACGTCCAGAAAATGGCCCCGCCCGGACAGGAGGTCATTCTCGGCCTGAAACGCGACCCCGTGTTCGGACCGATGATCATGTTCGGATTGGGCGGAACCCTGGTCGAAGTCTTCCGCGACGTGGCCTTCCGCGCCGCACCGCTGGACCAAGATGACTTGACCACCATGATCCGCCAGGTCAAGAGCTTCCCCTTGCTAAATGGCGCTCGCGGCCGGCCGCCCTGCGATATCCCGGCCTTGGAAGCCGCCATCCAACGACTGGCCCAACTGGCCGTCGACTGCCCGCAAATCAACGAATTGGACATGAACCCCGTGATCGTGCAGAGTGAAGGCCAAGGCCTTTCGATTGCCGACGCCCGGATTCTCTTGTGAAAGGAAATGCGATGCGGATTATCATCCAACCCGATTATGCCACGATGAGCCGATGGACGGCCCATCAGATCGCCCGGCGGATTCGCGATTTCGGACCGACCGCCGACAAACCCTTCGTGCTGGGACTGCCGACCGGATCGTCGCCCATCGGAACCTACCAGAACCTCGTCCGCTTGAACCAGGAGGGCCTGATCTCCTTTGCCCACGTCGTCACGTTCAATATGGACGAATACGTGGGACTGCCTCCGGACCATCCGGAGAGCTACCATGCGTTCATGTGGAAACATTTGTTCTCCCATGTGGACATTCCCCAAGAGAACGTCAATATCCTGGAGGGCACGGCCAGCGATCTGGATGCGGTCTGCCGGGCCTACGAGGAGAAGATCGCCTCCTATGGCGGAATCGAGCTGTTCCTGGGCGGGATCGGGCCCGATGGCCATATCGCCTTCAACGAACCCGGCTCGTCGCTGACCAGCCGCACCCGCATCAAGACGCTGACCCGCGATACGATCGTGGCCAACAGCCGGTTCTTCGATCATGACGTCGACAAGGTCCCCAAGACGGCCCTGACCGTGGGCGTGGGGACGGTACTGGACGCCCGCGAAGTGATCATCCTGGTGAACGGGCACGGCAAAGCCCGCGCGCTGCAGAAGGTTGTGGAGGAAGGGGTCAACCATATGTGGACCGTCTCCGCCCTGCAGATGCATCCGAACGGGCTGATCGTCTGCGATGACGAGGCGACCGGCGAACTGAAAGTCAACACGGTCAGGTACTTCAAAGACATCGAAAGCGATCATCTGGCTCCGGTGACTTTGTAAGTCGAACGGTTTTTTTCCCTTCCGTCAGGAACCGAGCCTTGCCGAGAGGAGGCGATGATGGCTGAACGCCAGTACCGGCCGTTGAGCGAGAGCGAGATTGCGGCGTTGGAATCCCAAGGCTGCCGCGCGGACAGTTGGACCAACGTGGAGGTCGTTCCCGCCTTCCGGCCCGAGCGAGTCGTGGGGTGCACCTTCAGCGGCCGGATCCGCTTGGGGCTGTTCCGCGGGTCGATCCCCTTGGACGGCGCCCCGCTGGCGACCGGCGTGTACGACAGCCGCCTGCACGATGTCACGGTCGACGACGGCGCCGTGGTCCACTCGGTCGGCCTGCTGGCCTGCTACGAAATCGGGCCGGGCGCGGTGGTGTTCCGCTGTGGCCAACTGAGTTCCGAACCGGGGTCCAGCTTCGGAGCCGGTTGCCGCATCCGCGTGTTCAACGAGGGTGGGGGCCGCGAGATCCCGATCTACGACCGGTTGAGCGCCCAGGTGGCCTACCTGCTGGCCAATTACCGGCACCGCCCCAAGACGGTTCGCGCCCTGGAGGACATGATCGCCATGCGGGTGCGAGCCAGCCGCCGCCCGCGCGGGGAGTTGGCCGCCGACTGCCGTGTGACCCACTGCGGGGTCTTCCGCAACGTCTCGGTCGGACCGGCCGCCGTGCTGGAAGGGGTGGAATTGCTGGAACAAGCCACGATCGTCTCCACCCCCGAGGCCCCGACTCGCGTCGGGCCGGGGGTGCAGGGCCGCCGGCTGATCGTGCAAACCGGGACGATCATCGACGGCCAGGCTCTGCTGCAAGATTGCTTCATCGGCCAAGGTTGCCGGATCGGACGGCAATTCTCCGCCGAACACTCGGCCTTCTTCGCCAATTCCGAAGGCTTCCACGGCGAAGCCTGTTCGATATTGGCCGGGCCCTATTCCGTAACGCACCACAAGAGCAGCCTGCTGATCGGCGGCCTGTTCAGCTTCTTCAACGCCGGCTCGGGCACCAACCAGTCCAACCACATGTACAAATTGGGCCCGATCCATCAGGGGATCCTGGAACGCGGCTCCAAGACCGGCAGTTCCAGCTACCTGCTCTGGCCGGCCCGCGTCGGCGCCTTTACGGCCGTGATGGGCAAACACGATACGAACTTCGACACCCGCCTGCTGCCGTTCAGCTACATCGACGTAATCGAAGGCCGTTCCGTCGTGTCCCCGGCCTTGAACCTGTTCACCGTCGGCACCTGGCGAGACGGGGCCAAGTGGCCCGTCCGCGACCGCCGGCACGAGCAGGATCGGATCGATCGGATCCATTTCGACGTGTTCTCGCCCCTGACCATCGGCCATCTGCTGCAGGGTTTGGCCGAGATCGGCGAACTGTACGACAAGACCCCGCGCGAGCAGGAGTATGTAACGTACCAGGGGATCCGCATCAAGCGTCTGTTCTGCCGCACCGCGCGGAAGCATTACGAGATCGCGCTGCGGATCTACCTGGGCGACCTGCTGGTCGAGCGCCTGGAGCAGAAGCCGAACATGGCCCGGGCCCTGCTCTCACCGGCCGAAGGGACCCCGGGAGCGGGCCGTTGGGTCGATCTGCTGGGCCTGCTGGCCCCGCAGAGCGAGGTCGAGCGGTTGTGTGACGACATGGAATCGGGCAATATCCCGCACCTGAGTGAACTTTCCCAGCGGCTGGAATGGATGCACGAAAGCTACCCGCGCTACCGCTGGGCCTGGGCCCAGGAGATCTTCCAGCTGCGGGAAGGCAAGTTGCCCGAGGAGATGACGGCCGAGGAGCTTTCGCGTCTGATCCACGACTGGCAAGTGGCGTCGGTCAAGTTGGACAACATGATTCTGAACGACGCCGGCAAGGAATTTCTCGGCACCACCCGCATCGGTTTCGGCATCGACGGCGACGCCGCCACGCGGGAGCAGGACTTCGCCACCGTCCGAGGCCGCTTGGACGACAACCCGTTTGCGCAACAGTTGAGGAACCATTCCGCCGAAGTCACCCGCCGGGCCGAAACCCTGCTCCAACAAATCGCCACCGACACGAGTTGAAGCAGGAGTCAAAGCTCTCTGTTAACTCCGACCGCCGTTTCGTTCCAACCCAGAGGACGAAGCCCTGACATCATGGCCGGTCCTCGGAAACCGGGGACTCGGCACGGCAGCTTTGCGCGCCAGGTTGTCCGTGACAATGCTGCTGCGGACCACCACCTCGTGGCGGTCATGCCCGCCTCCGATGGCCAGCGAGACGATGTCGGACCGGACGAAAACGCAGTGCTCGAACACGACTTGCGTCGAACGCCCCACCTCGAAGTGGTTCCAGCCGGAGAGCGACACGCAATTGCGGACGAACAGATCGTGGACGGCGGCGGCCGTCAGCAAGGCGGCGTCGGTACCGGGCCCGCGTCCGTCGTGAAAGATCCGGGTCAGCCGAATGTGACGGGCACGCCTCGCTCGCCCGTGACGCGCAGCCGGACGTGCTCGCGATAGACGCCGGCGCCGATCAGGATCGTGTCGCCCGGGCGAGCCTGATCGGCCGCATGGTGGAGGGTCCGCCAGGCCTGCTGCCGCGTGAGGCCGCTGTGGCGGTCGTCGCCGCTTTCTTTTTTCGTCCGCTTTGTATTTCCTACGCTCGCTATTTCCTACGATAGCTGTTGGAGGGCCGCAAAGAAAGGCACAGCCAGAGCGGCGTCGAGCCACCGCACTCCAAGGAAAGCGGACCAGCCAGTGGGGAACACAAGTCGTTATGTTCCAAGCGTACAAAACGAGGCGAAAACGGTACAAATCGAACACCCCGGGCTCGACCCCTTCGGGGCGTCGCGTTGCTATGGCTTCAGCGGCAGATTAGAATGCGGGATTATGAACGGTTACCAGCGAGTGGAAGCAGCTTTTCAGGGGCGTTGGCCCGATCGGGTCCCGATCATGCTGCACAATTTCATGCTCGCCGCCCGCGAGGCGGGATATACGATGGCCTCCTACCGCGAAAAACCGGAGCATATTGCCCGATCGTTCATCCGCGCCGTCGAAACCTACCAGTACGACGGGGTCCTGGTCGACGTCGATACGGCCACGCTCGCCGGAGCCGTGGGGGTTCCTGTCGAGTTGCCGGAAGACGAACCGGCTCGCTGTGCCGGTCCGCTGCTGCAGCGGTTGGAGCAAGTCGACCAGTTGCCGCCTCCCGACGTGGGCCGCGATCCGCGCGTCCAGATCTGGATCGAAGCCACCCGCCAATTGGTCCAGTACTTCGGCGGCGAAATCTACCTGCGGGGCAATTGCGATCAAGCCCCGTTTTCGCTGGCCAGCATGATCCGCACCCCGGCAGCCTGGATGATGGATCTGCTGGAACCGGAACTCGAGCCGTATGTGTTCGCGTTGCTGGAATACTGTACCGAAGTCGGCCGCCAGTTCCTTTCCCTGATGGCCGAAACCGGAGCCCCCCTGTTGAGCAGCGGCGACAGCCCGGCGGGGCCGGAAATCGTTTCCCCCACCTTCTACCGGCGCTTCGCCCTCCCTTTCGAAAAACGATTGGTCGATCATGCCCATCAATTGGGATGCCCTTACGTGCTGCACATCTGTGGTCGCACCGACCCGATCCTGGACGATATGGTGGCCAGCGGCGCGGACGGACTGGAATTGGACTACAAGACCGACATCCACACCGCCCATGATAAGATGCGGGAAAGCACGGTCTTTTTAGGCAATCTCGATCCCAGTGCCGTGCTCGCGCATGGCGGCCCGGAGGATGTCGCGGTCGCCACGCGCGCGGTTTTGGAAACGTTCGCCGATACCCCCCGATTTGTTTTGAATGCAGGCTGTGCGATCCCTCCCACCACACCGCCGGAGAACCTGCATGCCATGATCCGTACGGCGCGCGGCCTGCGGTGACCCACCGTAAGCGGCGTGCCCCGCCGATTCCTGTACCCAAAGACAATTCGAACGATTAAAGGGATTTCTCACCCGATTTTGCGAAAGGACGGGACAATGAATGCGCCGCGGTTCAATCGACGACAATTTGTAGCAGCCACCTCCGTGGGGTCCTTGGCCTCGCTGGCTGCCAATCCACCGGCCACCCCGGCCGCGACCCGGAAGTCGGCTGCAAAACTGGCCATCGAAGGTGGCACGCCAGTCCGCAGTAAAGGCTGGCCCGGATGGCCGCTTTGGGACCCGCAAGAGGACGAAGCCCAAGTTCTCTCGGTGCTCCGGAGCGGGGTGTGGTCTCGCTCTCGGGTCGTTTCCGACTTCGAAAAGAAATGGGCCGAACTCAACGGAGCCAAACGCTGCCTGGCAACGACGCACGGCACCACCGCCCTGATCACGGCCCTGGACGCCCTGGAGATTGGCGTCGGGGACGAGGTTCTGGTCGGACCCTACACGTTCGTTGCCTCGATCAGCGTGATCTTCCTGGCCGGAGCCCTGCCGATCATGGTCGACACCGATCCCGAAACGTTCCTGATCAATCCGGAGAAGCTGGAGGAGAAGATCACGCCCCAGACCAAAGCCATCCTGCCGGTCCACATCTACGGCCTGCCAGCCGACATGGATCGCATCAACGCGATCGCCAAGGAGTACAATCTGTTGGTCCTGGAAGACGCCTGCCAAGCTTGGCTCGCTGAACTGCATGGCGAGAAGTGCGGAACTCTGGGAGATCTGGGTTGCTTCAGTTTCCAGAACTCGAAACATCTGACCTGCGGCGAGGGCGGGGCCATCCTGGGGGATGACGACCGAGTGATGGACCGCGCGGTCTCGTACCATAACTTTGGACGGGGCGGGCCCTACCTGGGCTCCAAGTGCCGGATGACCGAGTTCCAGGCCGCCATCCTCCTGGCCCAAATGCAACGCTTGGAAGAGCAGACCCAGCGGCGCTGGGAAAACGGCCGCTACTTGACCGAGCGGCTCCAGGGCATCCCCGGCATCATCCCACACAAATTGTACGAAGGGGTGACGCGAGCCGTGTACCATCTGTACCCGTTCCGCTTTTCGGCGGAGCAGTTCAACGGCGCCAGTCGAGGTCGCTTCATGTCCGCCTTGCGGGAAGAAGGGATCCCTTGCTCTGGGGGTTACGGTCAGTTGAACAAGGCGCCCTTCATCGAGAACACCTTGAGTTCTCGCAACTTCCGCCGAATGTACTCCCTCCGCCAACTGGACCATTGCCGCGAACAGATCGAATGCCCCGACAACGACCGGCTGTGCAGCGAAGCCGTCTGCTTGAGCCAGCGGTTGCTCTTAGGCAGCCGCGAGGACATGGACGATATCGCCAACGCAATCGAAAAGATCGCCGAGAATCGCGGGCAGTTGGCTTGAGTTTTCATCCCGAAATTCGCGGGGACGCCTTTTGTAAACCGACCTGTTTCGGTATGTTCATGGTCTTAGAATGGTAGCGCGCGGGCCAAAGGGGGGCCCGCGCCCGCACGATTGCGGACCTTTCCCGTTTTTTCGTTCCCAAATTGAAGGAGTCACGATGAAAGCCGTCGTTGACGACAGTTGCACAGGGTGTGGGGTTTGTATTGACGTCTGCCCCGAAGTTTTCGAGATGGGCGATAACGATATGGCGGTGGTGATCGTCGATCCCGTCCCCGCCGAATCTGAAGATGCGTGCCGGGAAGCTGCCGACCAGTGCCCGAGCGAATCGATCATTCTCGAGTAACGGAGCCGGACGCCGGATTGGCAGACGCCAACCGGGCAGCACCACGAACGCCCCGGCGACCCGCAAACGGCGCCGGGGCGTTTTTTTTTAATGGCCCTCTTAAAGGGGTAAAACCTTCATTTGTGACCGTCCCCCTTGAACGCGTATTGACCGAAGTGG
>SLEY01000200.1 GCA_007124535.1 Planctomycetaceae bacterium | reverse complement strand
GGGGCAGGACAGGCGGAAAGACCCGGATTTTCCGCACGGCTTATCTTTCTGGTTCAACTTTCATCGTTGCGTGGTCCGATATTACCGTCACACACGGAAAAACGGGAACCCTGGACTCGGGGGTGTAAACCACGATGTTGATTAAGACCATCTCTTCCTGGCTGTTCGGCAGTGCTGCGCTGCTGGTCTTGCTTCCGCTGGCCCATGCCCAGCACCACCAACCTTTCATCGAACCCGGCTATTTCTCGCATGATTTGCAGTTCTTCGCGCCGGCGAGCGACATTGACGATTATGGCGGCCCGGTCCAGCGATGGGGCTGGTTCGGTTCGTATGATCGGCTGTACCTGCAGGTCTCGCGCCCCCGCGACACGATCGGCGGCGAGAACTGGGATCGCACTTGGGGCAACCGTTACGATCTGGGCTACATGATCGACGACGCGATCCACAACCACGGTTGGTTGTTCTCGTACACCCAGCTCCGAGGTCCCCACGGTTGGGATGTCCTGCGGCACGACCGGATCAACCGCTTGAACGAGGACGACGAGGGGGTGCCTGCGGCGGGCGAGGAACTGGATCCGGTGGAGCCCGCCGAGGACCGCAATGATCGGGGGTTCCCCAATCGAGCCCGCTTCTATGACATTTCCAACAGTTTGAACGTCGGCACGTTCAACAGTGTGGAGTTGAACAAGCTGTATCGGACGGAGCCGCTCAGTGGCGGCGGGTTATTGGAGCCGTTCTTCGGCGTGCGATACACTCGTTTCCGAGACGTTTATCAGGAGCAGGAATACACTCGGTTCACGGAAGAGGGCCTGCCGTTTCCGTTTCCGCCACTGGTCCCGGCCCGGGACCTGTTCGACATCGACGATGCGGTCACCGAGGATCTGTTCACCGACAACTTCCGCTTCAACAATCACATGGTGGGTGGTCAGTTGGGTTTGCGGTTAAGTCGGCGGGTGAGTCGCTGGAATCTGTCCAGTGAAGTGCGGATGTTCGGCATGCACAACTTTCAGCGTCTGGATCGGAAGGCGACGCTGGTCCGCACCTACTACGACGGTGGCGGTCAGGGCAGCGATGTCGAGGGCATCCTCAAGACTCAGGAGTTCGATGGCTGGCACAACAACTCGGCGGTGTTCGGGACGGACGTCCGGGCGGAAGCGGCTTTCGAGGTGACTCGGGATATCTCGCTGCAGGTCGGGGTCCAGTACCTGGGTTTCCATCGCGGGATCGGCCGCGGCTTCGACATCACGGAAAACAGCCAAGCCTTGAATATGTTCGGCAGCAGCTTCGGTTTCGTGGTCAACCGCTGAGCCGGACGGGAAGGGATGAAGAGGCAGAGCGAGGGACGGGCGGAGCCAATCCGCCCGTCTTTTTTCAATGGCCGCTTCCGGAGGTTGTCTTGCCCTATTCGGCCAGACGGCTGGCATGAGCCCACAGTCCCAAGGCCGGGTTGCCCACGAAGTAGATCGCTTCACCATCGGGCAAGGTGTTCCACCCCTCGTTCAACTGCTGCGGGTCGTAGCGGGCCCGCATCGCGGACAGGTCGCCATAGCGGTAACCGACGCCTTCGATTTCTTCCCGAGTCAGGTGGCCCGGGCAGTAGGTGACGGTGAAACGCCCTTCGGACGAGCCGTGGATCAGATGGGCGGCAGCGGACAGATTCTGGGGCAAGTCCTCGTTCTGCTCGATGAACTGCAGGATCTCCGGGGTGGTGCGGTAGCCGTACTTCCGAATCAGCCGATCGATGTCCGGATCCTCGCCGAACGTCTTGACGGCCGGGCCGAGCACGATCAATTCGCCGCCGTCCGCAATGGCCATGCGGGTCCGATAGATGGCCTTATTGCCCAACCAGGTGCTGTGGAATTCCTCGGGGTCCAGCCAGACCACCACCTTCTGCAACGGTTCGTCTACCCGGGTGAAGTTCACTTCGGCCGACAGGGCCGCCGCCCGCTCGAAGCATTCGTAGTCGTCCCCGACAAACAGCCCGCGGGTTACCAACTCGCCCCCCGCGCCCGACCCGACCACGGTCAGCGCGAAAACCAGGGGCAGATGCGAGCAGAAATGCTCCTGGGCATAGTTCAGGATCCGACGCAACGGCGTATCGGCACGTCCCATCATCCGTTCCATGCCGTAGGCGGCGCCAATGAAATGACTCTCGTTGATCCCCCGCACTCCCCCCGTACCAACAAAGAGGTTCTTGTTGTAATTGGCCATCCCGATCACCTCATGCGGTACCACTTGGCCCACCGAGAGGATCAGGTCGTGCCCGCCTTCCCACACCAGCCGGTTCAACTGAACGGGCCAGGCACGGTCCCAGATGCCCTCGGTCATCCGAGCGACATAATCGGCGGGAACCTCGCCAATCGTGACCACGTCCTCACGCCATCGGTGAACGCGGATCAGGGAGTGGGGTAAGGTGGGGAACATACGGTCCAATTGCCACTCCGGCATGGCGAAATGCGTTCCCAACGCCGGCATGACATCCACCAGACGCGAACCGTAATAGTCGTAGGCCATGCAGGTCAGCTGGCCGGCACGGCTGGGGTACCGCGTAAAATCGGGGGGCAGTGCCAAGACCCGCTGTCGCTGGCCCAAACGCTGGAAACACGCGTTCATCGCCTCCCGCAGGTGCTGCTCGTCCAGCGCCGAATCGGCGGACCCTTCGGCCCAGTACAAAGTCATGCTTGCTCGCCTCCGTCAAAGGGGATCCGGTCTGTCAGAAAAGCGAACGCAAAACGAAAGCGGCGTCCAGCCACCGGGCTCCAAAACGGCCCACATCCTTCTCTGGCAGAGTTTAAGAATGTAATGGCTGTGTCCCCAAGTGCAAAGGCCCCCCCGGGCGGCGAACTTGACGCTCGACCGGCTAACTCCGTAAAATACGGGAAGCTCAGGAGGTCGCAAATCATGCGCAGGCACCGGAATTGGGTGGTTATTTGCTGGGGATCGGCCATGCTGCTGGGGGGATCGCCCTCCTTCGGTCAGCAGGTTCAGGTCACCACGCCGTTTCACTCGATCAACGAGAGTTTCTACGAGAATTTCGGCGTCGGTTTGGGAGGGATCAACCGCATGGGGCCGCGTGGGGGGTGGTTTTTCAGTGGGATGCCCGCCACTTCCACGCCTCCGCCCTTCGGTGGCTACGACCCGGGCGCCGATGCTCGTTTCGGCTTCCGCGCCGGTCCTTTCGATTTGAACCTGGTTGCCGGCCAGGGCAGCAATCGCAGCATGGTGATGCAGTCGCCGACCATCGTGCTCCCCCATGGGGGGACGGGCCATGTGTTCGACGGCTCGCACCGGCCCTTTGTCACCGGGGTCGTGCCCGTGGTCGGCCATCCGGTCTTGCGTCCCGTGCTGGACGAGACGGCCTATTCTGCCAGTCCCTTGGCGGATCGCCTGCAGCGTTTGACTGCGATGGAGTCGGCGGCCGGTTCTCGGCGCGAGGCGGCGCCGCGGCAGCCGCCGGTACCGGCTCCGCATCGGTCCGACGCACCCGCGCGGGGTGACGACCCGCCGCTGGTGCTGCACGGCAGGCAACCCGCCCGCGAATCGGGTGCGGCTGCCGAATCCCGGGCTGTCAGCACCGCCACCCGCGGGGACGTCAGCCTGCGCGAGATCCGCCAACAGCAAGCCGAGGAAGATGCGGCGCGGCGGCACGAGGTCTTGGTGCTGGTGGAAAGGGCCCGAGGTCAGGAAGCGGCTGGCAAGCCGGGGGTGGCGAAAATCTACTACCAGCAAGCCGCCGCCCGAGCCGAGGGCGAACTTCGCCAGCAATTGTTGGCAAAGCTGAATTCGCTGGGAAAGGGAACCCCGGACCCGGCGGGTGCCGCAAGTCACAATTGACATGAGATAACCCACATCATAATATGGAGCGGAAACAGCTCGAACGCCACGGATGAAGTCGGTCCCTTGCTTGGGCAATGCTGCCCGACGATCCCCATGACCTACGGGGAGGCGCAACAACCGAATTCTGGCCTTAGTGGCCTATCCATTGTGATTCGCGGCACGAGAAACCCCCCCCGCCGCCTCGGCTCCGCGGTTCCATTGCAGGCGATCCTGCTGGTCCCCGAGTTGCGCCGCCTTGATAAGAGGCCCCGCTTGGGAAGCCGGCAGGAGCCCGAGTTCAACGTTCGGTATCAGAAAATGAAATTCACAGCGATCGATTTCGAGACGGCCAACTCCTCACGCTCCTCCGCCTGCGCCGTCGGCCTCTCCCTGGTCGAAGACGGGAAAATCGTCGCCCGCGTACATCAACTCATCCGCCCGAACCCGCTGGACTTCGACCCGGTCAACGTGTCGATTCACGGCATTACGGAAGCGGATGTCGCTGATGCGCCCTCCTTTGCGGAACTCTGGCCCCACTTGGTGCAAAAAGTCCAGGGGCCACTCGTCGCCCATAACGCGTCCTTCGACATGAGTGTCCTGCGGCACGTTCTCGATGAATCCGGCATCCCCTACCCCGCAGCCGATTACTTCTGCACCTGCGTGATCGCCAAACTCACCTGGCCGGAACACCCGACGTACAGGCTGAACGATCTTGCCCGGGCGTTGGACATCCGCTTCCGGCATCACGATGCTGCGGAAGATGCGCGCGCTTGCGCGCTGATTGCGCTGTCCGCGTGCAAGATACACCGTGTCCGTTCCCTTTATGATTTGCAGGACGTCTGTGGACTCCGGGTCGGATCGCTCTATGTCGGCGGCTACGTCACGTGTGGGGGCCCTCGCAAAAGACGCGCGCGGCGCGCCTAAGCAGCTGCCAAGAAATCCCATTCGCGTTTGGAGCGGCTGTCCCCGTTCCGAGCCGAGCAATCCAGGGCGCGGCCCCGCGTCGCAGTCGGGCTCGGACACACGAGAATCTTTCGGAGACCATTCAAGCCAGATCGGCGAGTCAATCGTACTCCTACTCGTACTCAGTGCAACGGTACTCGTACTCGAAAGAGGGCGGATGACGAGTCCAGCCGACGTGGTGAACCCGCTTGATGACGGAGGTTGTCGCTGCTGACTCGGTTGATCCCACGAACGCAAACCTCGGCCAACGAGTCGATCGAGTAGGAGTACGAGTACGAGTACGAGTACGAGTAGGAAACGGATGAACCTACCAAGCCGAGAGTAATCAGCCCTCGCATAAGAGCCAGTGCGACCGTTATTTCTTGGCAGATGCTTAGTCGATTCCATTTGGTCGAACCGCTGGGGGATGCAAGGGGGACGAAGAGCAAGGACTAAGTGTAGGGGGCTAAGTGTGGGGGGAGTAAGTGTAGGGGACTAAGTGTAGGGGACAAAGTGTGGGGGACTAAGTGTAGGGGACTAAGTGTAGGGGACTAAGTGTAGGGGACTAAGTGTAGGGGACTAAGTGTAGGGGAGTAAGTGTGGGGGAGTCGAATACACTGAGCATCTGCCAGGAAATCACCGTCTGTCTGTTCGGCGCGGGTCTCGGACCCCGCCGAAACCGCCGACCGAAGGTCTCCACCCATATGGGAGACCTTCCGTCGGCCGGGTGGCTCGGTCCGAGACCGGCCACAGCGCGGCGTGATCGTAAAAAGCGAAGCTTGCTGCCATGGCTCACGGAGGGAAGTTCAGGCGTCTTCCGGTTCGTATGCCAGATTGGGGGCCAGCCAGCGTTCCGTTTCGGCGATGGTCATGCCTTTGCGGGCCGCGTAGGACTCGACCTGATCCCGGGTGATGCGGTCCACGGCAAAGTAACGGGCTTGGGGATGGCCGAAATACAACCCGCAGACGCTGGAGGCCGGCAGCATGGCATAGCTCTCCGTCAGCCTGACCCCCGTATGCTGTTCGGCCTGGAGCAGATCGAACAGGATCCGTTTCTCGGTGTGGTCCGGCTGGGCGGGATAGCCGGGCGCGGGCCGGATGCCCCGATAGCGTTCGGCGATCAGGTCCTCGCGGGAGTACTGCCGCTCGCGTTCGTAGCCCCAGTCGATGCGTGCCCGTTCGTGCAGGCATTCCGCGAAGGCTTCGGCCAGGCGGTCGGCCAGCGATTTGACCAGCAGGGCGTCGTAGTCGTCCAGTTCGGCGTCGAACTGAGCACATAACTCGTCGGCCCCCAAACCGGCGGTGACGACGAAGGCGCCCACATAGTCTTGGCGGCCGGAATCGAGCGGGGCCACGTAATCGGCCAGCGCCCGGAACTCCTTCTGACCGCGGCGCGCCCACTGCTGGCGCAGGGTGTGCAATCGTGCCCGCTCCTGCTGCCCCGATTCATCGTGGAACAGGACGATGTCGTCCCCGTCCGCGGCGGCGGGCCAGAAGCCGTAGACGGCTTTGGCGCCCAACCGGTGATGGGTGATCAGGTAGTCCAACAGATTCCGAGCGTTGTCGAACAACTCGCGGGCGGCCGCGCCGAACTTGGGGTCCGTCAGGATCGCCGGATACTTGCCCTTCAATTCCCAAGCCAGGAAGAAGGGCGACCAATCGATGTAGTCCACCAGCCGCGCCAACGGGAAATGTTCCAGCACCCGCGTGCCCAGAAAGGCCGGGCGGTCGATCGGCAGCGTGGACCAGTCGGTGGTGAAACGCCGCCGGCAAGCCTCTTCGTAGGGGACCAGTTTGATTCGGCGCTGCTGGAACGAGGCGACCAACTGCTCCTGCAGACGCCGGTTCTCTTCGACCATGCCCGGCCGCAGGTCGGGACTGATCAGACGATCGACCACCCCCACACTGCGCGAAGCGTCCAGCACGTGCAGCGTCGGGGCGGGGTAGCAGGGCGCGATTCGCACGGCCGTATGCTTGGCACTGGTCGTCGCCCCGCCGATCAGCAGCGGTTGCTGGAACTCGGCGCGCTGCAACTCCTTGGCCACATGCACCATTTCGTCCAGACTGGGCGTGATCAGCCCGGACAGACCGATCAGATCGACCTGCTGCCGCCGCGCCTCTTCCAGGATCCGTTCCGCCGAAACCATCACGCCCAGATCGATGACCTGGTAGTTATTACAGCCCAGCACGACCCCGACGATATTCTTGCCGATGTCGTGGACATCGCCTTTGACGGTGGCCAGCAGGATCCGGCCGCGGTTTGCTTGCGCCTGTTCGCCGCGCTGGTGGCGTTCCTGCTCCATGAAGGGTTCCAGGTAGGCAACGGCTTTCTTCATGACCCGGGCCGATTTGACGACCTGGGGCAGGAACATCTTGCCCGCGCCGAACAGGTCGCCCACCACGTTCATGCCGTCCATCAGCGGGCCCTCGATGATGTCCAGGCACCGCGAGACCTGCTGCCGGGCTTCCTCCATGTCCTGCTCGATGAATTTGTCGAGGCCTTTGAGCAAGGCGTGTTGGATCCGCTGGTCCAGCGGGGTGTCGCGCCAGGCCAGATCCTCCACCTGCTGGCGGCGGCTGTGCGAGCGGAATTGTTCGGCGAATTCGACCAGCCGCTCCGTGGCGTCCGCCCGCCGATTCAACAACACATCCTCGACCCGCTCCAGCAACTCGGGCGAAATCTCGTCATACACGGCCAACTGGCCCGCATTGACAATCCCCATGTCCAATCCGGCCCGGATCGCATGGTACAAGAACGCCGCGTGCATCGCTTCGCGCACCGCATCGTTGCCCCGAAACGAAAACGAAACGTTGCTGATGCCGCCCGAGACCTTCGCGCCCGGGCAGGCCTGTTTGATCTGCCGCGTGGCTTCGAGGAAACTGACCGCATAGTCGTTGTGCTCGTCGATCCCCGTGCCCACGGTCAACACGTTCGGATCGAAGATGATGTCTTGCGGCGGGAATCCGATCCGCTCGGTCAGCAAGCGGAACGCGCGGCAGCAGAACCGCACCCGGTCCTCGGTGCCCGTGGCCTGGCCGTGTTCGTCAAAAGCCATCACCAGCACGGCGGCCCCGTAGCGGCGGATCAACCGCGCCCGCCGCAGGAACTCGGACTCCCCGTCCTTCAAACTGATCGAATTCACGATCGACTTGCCCTGCACGCACTTCAAACCGGCTTCCAGAACCGACCACTTGGAACTGTCGATCATCACCGGCACCCGGGCGATGTCGGGTTCGGCCGCACACAGATTCAGGAACCGCACCATGGCCGCCTCGCCATCCAGCAGGTCGGCATCCATGTTCACGTCGATCACGTTCGCGCCGCCGACGATTTGCTGCCGCGCCACCTCCAGGGCGGCTTCGTAGTCCTCGTCGGCAATCAGCCGGGCGAACTTGCGCGAGCCCATCACGTTCGTCCGCTCGCCGATCATCATGAAATTGCTGTCCGGGCGGAGCGTCAGCGCCTCCTGCCCGCTCAAGCGAGTCCAGGCGGGGAGCTGCGGCGGCCGCCGGGGCGGGCGCCCCCGTACCATGTCGGCGAAGGCCCGAATGTGTTCCGGCGTCGTGCCGCAACAGCCACCCACCACATTCAGCCAGCCGCTGGCGACAAACTCGTCCAGCACCCGGACCATCTCCTCCGGCGTCTGATCGTAGCCCCCAAATTCGTTCGGCAACCCGGCGTTCGGATGGCAACTGACATGCACCGGTGCGATCCGCGACAATTCCTCGACATACGGCCGCATCCGCTCCGGACCCAAAGCACAATTGATCCCCACGCTGAGCAAATCAAAATGGGCGATCGAATTCCAAAACGCCTCGATCGTCTGACCCGACAACGTCCGCCCACTGGCATCGGTGATCGTCACCGACGCCATCACCGGCGCCCGACGCCCGCCTTCCTCGAAGAACTGGTCGATCGCAAACAGGCAGGCCTTCAGATTCAACGTATCGAACGTCGTTTCCGGAAGCAGTAGGTCCACCCCGGCCTGGACCAACGCGGCCACCTGTTCATAGTACGCCCGGACCAGTTGGTCGAACGTCACCGCGCGGAATCCCGGGTCGGAGACATCCGGCGACATGGAGGCCGTTTTGGTGGTCGGCCCGATGGAACCGGCCACAAAACAAGTCCGCTCGGGGCGGCTGGCCACGACCTGCTCGACCGCTCGCCGGGCACACGCCACCGCGGCCCGATTCAACTCGCCCACCAAGTGCTGCAGGCCGAAGTCCTCCAGGGCGATGGCGTTCGAACCGAACGTGTTGGTCTCCGTGATGTCCGCCCCCGCCTCCAGGTACTCGCGGTGGATCTGCGTGATCAACTCCGGCTGCGTCAGGCACAGCAGGTCGATCAGATTGCGCAACGAGTGGGGATGGTCGGCGAAACGCGGGCCCCG
>SLEY01000369.1 GCA_007124535.1 Planctomycetaceae bacterium | reverse complement strand
CGACTGGATTGGACACCGAACTACACGCCCGAGACCCAGTCCCTGCGCCAAAAAGCGTCGCGAGTCGTGTTGCGGCAAAACGTTTGGAACCTGGAGTTTTCTTTCAAACCGCTACGGATGGTGCATGTGGATGTGCCGCAACCGACCGGAAAAATGCAACGAAAGCTCGTCTGGTACATGGTGTATCGAGTTCGCAATTTGGGGGAGCACCTGACGCCGGTGCCGGTCGAAGACGAGTTCAAAAACCGGACGTATGAAACCCAACGGGCCGACGAGGTCCTGAACGTGGGGGCGGCCCAACCCGAAGCCTCCGTGCGCTTCTACCCGAAGTTCATCTTGGAAACACGCCGCGAACAGAAAGCCTACCTCGATCGCCTGATCCCCGTCGCCATGCCGGTCATCGCACGCCGAGAAACCGGGGGGCAACCGCTCCGTAATTCGGCGGAAATCTCCCGCATCCCCATCCCCGTCGGCCGCGATGAAACCGACGGCGTTTGGGGAGTGGCCACTTGGAAAGACGTCGATCCGCGAATCGATTTCTTCTCGATCCTCGTCCAAGGTCTGACCAATGCCTACCGCACCGCCGAGACCTCCGACGGCGATGTCGTCCACCAGTACAAAACGCTCCAACTGAATTTCTGGCGGCCGGGCGATACCCACAACGAACACGAACGGGAAATCCGGTTCGGCATCCCCGCCGTTTCGCAAGAAGACGAACAGCGACACATCCTGTCCCAATATGGGATCGAGCAACGGCTTGATCATCTCTGGGTTTACCGTTAAACTTGCCAGTTTGACGAGTATGTTCCCGGTACCGCGCTTCGCTGACACCGCGGCCTGCCCCTTGGCAAGCTTCGTTTCCACTTTTTGGCGTGCGGCGTTCGGTGACTTTCGGGGGTTGCCCGCTGGCTTTCCCCGTTGGTCCGGGCGGTACCGATCGATTTCAGCGGCTTTTTACCACAACGACGGGTGAAATATGGCTCATAAGAAAGGGCAAGGTTCCAGCCGAAATGGCCGGGATTCGAACGCGCAACGACGCGGGGTCAAGAAATTTGGCGGTCAACTGGTGATTTCGGGGAATATCCTGGTCCGCCAGGTCGGTACCCGTTTTCACCCCGGAGCGAACGTGGGCATGGGAAATGACTATACCCTGTTCGCACTGACCGAGGGACGCGTCCATTTCGATCGGCGCGGCCGCCGAGTCAATATCGTCCCGGTCCCGTAGCGACTGGCCTTTCCCGGCACCGCGATGTTTGTCGACCGTGTCACAGTTCAGGTTCAAGGTGGAGACGGCGGCGCCGGATGCATGAGTTTTCGGCGTGAACCTTATGTGCCCCGCGGCGGTCCCAATGGAGGGGATGGTGGCAAGGGGGGCAGCGTGATCGTGGTGGCCGAGGAAGGGGTCGATAGTCTGGTGGCGCTGGCCCATCGGAAGTTCTGGCGAGCAGAGCGAGGGACGCACGGTCAGGGCGCCAACCGCCACGGTCGCAACGGCCGCGATTTGGTCATCCGGGTTCCAACCGGGACGCTGATCCTGGATGCGCGCGAGGGGTTCGTCATCAAGGACCTCACTCGGCATGGGGAGCGCGTGGTCGTGGCGCGAGGGGGCAAAGGCGGTTGGGGGAATGCCCATTTCAAATCTCCCACGCATCAGGCGCCCCGCGAAACCACGCCGGGCGAAGAGGGCGAGCAGCGTGAGTTGATCTTCGAGCTGAAGGTGATTGCCGATGTCGGTTTGATCGGCAAACCCAACGCGGGCAAGAGCACGCTGCTCAGTCGTCTGTCGCGTGCCCGCCCCGCCATTGCCGCCTATCCGTTTACAACCAAGCACCCGAACTTGGGGCTCGTCCGGACCGACCTGGACCGTTCTTTCGTCATGGCCGACATACCGGGTCTGATCGAGGGGGCTCATGCAGGCGTCGGGTTGGGTTATGAATTTCTCCGGCATGTCGAGCGGGCGGGGATCCTGGTCCATCTGGTCGAGCCGGCCCCCATGGACGGGAGCGACCCGCTGGAGAATTACTTCGCCATCCGAGAGGAGCTTCGCCAGTACAAAGACGATCTGGCCGACCGGCCGGAGATTGTGGCGGTGACCAAGGCCGAACTGCCGGAGGCCGGCCCGGTGCATCAGCGGCTGTGTGAAGCTTTGGATCGGGAGGTCCTGCGGATCTCGGCGGTTACGGGCCAGAATCTGAACCATTTGATCGGGGCGATCGCGCGAGGTCGCGAGCGTGCCCGGAGCGAAAAGGAGCCCGAGTTTTGATGCAGCAGCCCCCCATTCCGATGGCCCGGAAGATTCGTATGGCTTTGATCGGTGGTGGCGGCCAGGCATTCATCGGTCCGGTGCATCTGGCGGCGGCCACGCTGGATCAGCGGGTTCAATTGGTGGCCGGCGCGCTGTCCTCGGACCCCGAGCGGGGGCGCCAAGCGGCTGCGGCCTTCGGAATCGCGCCCCAGCGGGCTTACGATTCCTACCGCGAATTGATTGCGGGCGAATCGGAACTGCCGGCCGAGCAGCGGGTCGATTTTGTGACGATCGCCACCCCGAACGATTCTCATTTCGAGATCGCCCGGGCCGCCGTGCAAGCCGGTTTCCACGTGGTCTGTGAAAAGCCGATGACAACCGATCTCGGCCAGGCGGAGCAACTGGCCGCGATGGTAAAGGAGCGCGGCGTGGTGTTCGCCGTCGCCCATCCCTACGCCGCTTATCCGCTGGTGCGGCAGATCCGCCAGATGGTCGCCGGCGGGGATGTGGGCGAGGTCCAGGCGGTGCGCATCCATTACATCCAAGGCGGCTTGCGGCGGGTTCAACCGGAGGCGGCCCAGCAGCGGGCCGCCTGGAAATTGGATCCCTACCGCATGGGACCCTCGGGTACGGTGGCCGACATCGGTACCCATGCCTTTCATCTGGCACGCTATGCCGCCGCTTTCGAACCGGTCGAGATCGCGTGCCAGTTGGCCACCTTCCACCCGGTCCGCCCCTTGGAGGATTATGGACACATCCTGATGCGCGGGGCGCAGGGCAATCTGGCGCTGCTGACGCTCAGCCAAGTGACCCATGGCCGGTTGAACGACTTGACGTTGGAGATCGACGGCAGCGAGGCCTCGCTCGTCTGGCGCCAGGAGGATCCCAACGTGCTGACCGTCCGCCGGCACGGCCAGCCGGTCCAGTTTTACGAGTGCAATCGCCGAGCGGATTATTTGGAGCCGCAGGTCCAGGCCGTCTGCCGGCTTCCCGGCGGGCATCCCGAAGGTTTTCTGGAGGCGTTCGCCAACTTGTATGCCGCCTTTCTGAACGACCTGGGAGACCGGTTGACGGGCCACGCGGCGGCATCCCCGGGAACCGGCTATCCAAGTGTGATCGATGGGCTGGAAGGCGTCCGTTTTGTGGAAGCCTGCATTTCCAGCGGCCGGAGCGGCGGTTGGTGGACCCCCTTCTGATCTCGGCAAACCGCTGGAGTTCACGCGCGGGAGGTCACGCTTCCGCGTGCAAACCAAGCGGAAGTCGAATCCGGCACGCTGAGCCGTGAACTCCAACCATTGCACCCCTTGCCAGCCGCGGGCTTGGGCCCTTACAATCTCAAGTGATTGTCCCTTCTCCCCCCTTCCCTACGGATTGCTGCATGTCTCGACGATTTATCAGCGAATTGGGTGAACGCGAAACCATCGACCAGGTCTTTTTGGTAGCCGATAAACAACTCCGCACCAATCGCCAGGGCAATTTCTACCTGCAGATGCGGCTGAGCGACCGTACCGGATCGATAAACGGCATGATGTGGAATGCCAACGACAAGATCTACGGCTCGTTCGACAATGGCGACTATGTCCAGGTGCACGGGACTTCTCAGTTCTACAACGGCGCGATGCAGATGATCGTCAACCAGATCGATCGGGCCTTGGATCGGCACATTGAAGAGTCCGACTTTGTGACGCTGGGACCGGCGGCGATTCGCCGATTGAGCGACCGGATGAGCGAACTGATGCGTTCGATCCAGGAGGGTCCGCTACGCGAACTGGCCGAGGCGTTCCTGGAAGACACGGAGTTCATGGCGGATTTTGCCAGTGCACCGGCGGGGATCAAACACCATCACGCCTATCGCGGGGGGCTGCTGGAGCATGTGGTCAGTCTGATGGAGGTGGTTGCGCGGGTGGCCCCGCTTTACCAGGGGCTGGACGGGGATCAGCTGATGATGGGGGCTTTCCTGCACGACGCGGGCAAGGTCCGCGAGCTGACGCACGAGCGCGATCTGGCCTACAGCGACGAGGGCCAGTTGCTGGGGCATCTGGTCATTGCCGTGGAAATGTTGGAGCGGAAGGTATGGGAGTGGGAGCAGCGCAGCGGGCGGCCGTTTCCCCGGGAGCTGTTGCTGCGGCTGAAGCACATGATCCTCAGCCATCACGGCGAGTACGAATTCGGCAGTCCCAAGTTGCCGATGACCTTGGAAGCGGTCGCCCTGCACTACCTGGACAATCTGGATGCCAAGATGCACGGGCTGGGTCAGTTGATGCGGGACGATCCCAACACGGACAGTCATTGGACGACGTACCAGCCGGCATTGCGGCGGAAGTTGTTCAAGGGCAGTGATCCGCCGGCGGAGGAATGATGAGTGACGAATCGCTTGAGACGCGTATCCTGGAACATGTCATGTCGCCCGATTACCAGCCGGTCAAACCGCGGGTCATCGCGCGGAAATTGGAGCTTCCCCCGGAGTTGGACCGGGAGGTGCGCCGCACGATCAAGAGTCTGGTCCGCAAGGGGCAACTGGATTGGGGTCGCAAGCGTGTGGTGCTGCCGCCGGGTGCGGCGGCGAAGTTGGCACGGTCGGATCGCGGGCTGATCACCGGCGAGTTCCGGCGGGCTGCCGCCGGTTATGGTTTCGTCCGCCCGTCCGGCACCCCGGCCGCGGCGGGGCGGAACGAGGATATCTACATCCCGCTCCGCCGCACCAGCGATGCGGCCAGCGGCGATACGGTGCGGGTGCGTTTGCGGCGGGGGCGTCCCGGGGATCCCCGCAAACGGGGCACCGTTGTCGAGGTGGTCGAACGGGACACGCAGCAGTTTGTAGGAATCCTCCTGGAACGCGGCGGGGAGACGTACGTCCAAATCGACGGCGGCATTTTCGCCGAACCGATCCCGGTGAGCGATGCGGCCGCACGGCAGGCGGGCGAGGGCGATAAGGTGGTCGTGGAAATGCTGCACTTTCCCACCCACTTCCACCCCGGCGAGGGGGTGATCCGCGAGGTCTTGGGGCCGCCCGGGGCGCCGGGAGTCGATACCCTGTCGATCATCCGCGAGTTCGGGTTGCCGGAGCACTTTTCCCGCGAGGCGTTGGACACCGCTCGGGCGCAGGCCGCCCTTTTTGATGAATCCCTGGGAGACCGTTTGGATCTGACCGGAGCCACGATTGTCACCATCGATCCCCGGGACGCGCGCGATTTCGACGACGCGATCTCTCTGGACCGATTGGAGAACGGGCACTGGCGGTTGGGGGTGCACATCGCCGACGTGGCGCATTTCGTGCCGCCGGGCTCGCCCCTGGATGACGAAGCTCGTGAACGGGGTACCAGTGTCTATCTGCCGGATCGCGTGCTGCCCATGCTGCCGGAGCTGATCTCCAACGGCTTGGCCAGTCTGCAGCCGGGCAAGCTGCGCTATGCCCAGAGCGTGTTCATCGAATTCACGGCCGAGGGGGCTCGGGTCGGGGCCGAATTCGCCCGATCCGCGATCGTCAACCAACGGCGTTTCTCCTACGAGGAGGTCGACGAGTTCCTGAACGATCCGCGACGCGGGCGCGCGGACCTGAGCACCGGCGTGTTCGCCTTGCTGGGCCGGATGCGCGAGTTGGCGCTCCTGCTCCGCCGGCGGCGGCTGGACCAGGGGGCCATCGAATTGAACTTGCCCGAAATCAAAATCGAACTGGATCAACGCGGGCGGGTCCAAGGGGCCCACGTGGTGGCGCATACGCTGAGTCACCAGATCATCGAAGAGTTCATGCTGGCCGCCAACGAAGCGGTCGCCGAGCACATGCAGGATCATGAACTGAACTTCCTCCGCCGCGTCCACGAACCGCCCGACCCGCGCAAGCTGCGGGCGCTGACCGAATTCGTCCGCGAATTGGGCATCGAAAGCGAGAGTCTGGAGAACCGGTTCGAGATCAAGCGGGTGGTCGAGGCGATGCGGGAGGACCCGCGCCGCTTTGCCGTGCATTACGCCGTCCTCCGCAGCTTTCAGAAAGCGGTCTACGGGCCTCAGAACGAAGGCCACTACGCCCTGAACAGCCGCCACTATTGCCACTTCACCTCCCCCATCCGCCGGTACCCGGACCTGGTCATCCACCGCATGCTGGACCGCATGGCTCAGGGGAAACGCCCGCCCGACGACTTCGACCAACTGGCCGTGATCGGCAACCACTGCTCGGATCGGGAACAGCGGGCCGAAGCGGCGGAACGGGAATTGATCAAAGTCAAACTGCTGTCGTTCCTGAGCACCCGGATCGGCCAGCGGATGGAGGCGGTGGTGACGGGGGTCGAGAAGTTCGGGCTGTTCGTGCAGGGCATCGAGTTGCCGGCGGAGGGCCTGGTCCGGGTGGAAACCCTGGCCGATGACTACTACCGGTTCGACAGCTCCGCCCACACCTTGACCGGCTACCGTCAGGGCAACACCTACCGGCTGGGCGACCTGCTGTTGGTGGAGATCGCGTTCGTCGATGTGGACAGCCGCCAATTGGACTTCCGTCTGGTGCAACGGCTGAAAGAGGTCAGCGGGATCCCCAAGCTGACCCGCCGAACGTCCGGCAAGCCCCGGGCATCCCGCAAGAACACCGCTCCCCGGCGAAAGAAATCATGAATCCGGATTCCCCCGAGGCCCGCACGATCCAGCTGGGAATCGTGCAAATGACCTGTACGCCCAGCAAACAAGAGAACGTGGCCCGGGCGCTGGCCCGGATCGCCGAGGCGGCCGAGCGCGGGGCCCAGTTGGTCTGTCTGCAGGAACTGTTCCACGGCCCGTACCCGTGCCAGAGCGAGGATCATGCCCGCTTTGCCGAAGCGGAGCCCATTCCGGGACCGACCAGCCGAGCTTTAGCCCAAGCGGCTCGGCAGCATGGCGTGGTCGTGGTCGGATCGTTATTCGAACGCCGAGCCGCCGGGCTGTATCACAACACGGCGGTGGTCTGGGACGCCGACGGCTCGACCACCGGCATCTACCGCAAGATGCACATTCCGGACGATCCGCTGTATTACGAGAAATTCTATTTCACGCCGGGCGATTTAGGGTTTCGCAGCTTCGCCACCCGCATCGCCCGGATCGGCGTCTGCGTCTGCTGGGACCAATGGTTTCCGGAAGCCGCCCGCCTGACCGCCCTGACCGGAGCCGCCCTGCTGTTCTACCCCACGGCGATCGGCTGGCTGCCGGACGAGAAAGCGACCTGCGGCCCCAGCCAGCATGCGGCGTGGGAGACCATGCTGCGCAGCCATGCGATTGCCAACGGCGTGTTCGTCGGCGCGCCCAACCGGGTGGGCTGCGAGGGCCAGCTGGAGTTCTGGGGGGCCTCCGTGGTCATCGATCCCTACGGCAATGTGCTGGCCCGGGCCGCGCATGACCGGGAGGAAGTGCTGGTCGTCCCCTGCGATCTGAGTCTGGTCGAATCGGCTCGTACCCACTGGCCCTTTCTCCGTGACCGCCGCATCGATGCCTATGCCGGCTTGAACCAACGTTTCCTGGACCCGGTCGCTGATCCCGATATTCCGTGATCAAACGGCTCCCGCAGGCCGCCGCGTCCGGCAATTGCGGGAGGAAGGGGCTTCTGAAGTCGAGGAGAGGTCGGCATGGAATCTTCCCCGGATCGAGAGCCGGCGGCGGGCGAGGGGCAGGGCAAGGCGGCGGCTCCGCCCAACCCGTTGGGCCCGCCGTTCCCCTGGCAAGAGCCGGTCCAGCACGCGCTCCGCCACGAACAGATCCTCCGCCGCTATGGCCGACCCTCGCTGCGCTTCTTCCGGGCCGACACGGCGCGGCTGCTGGTCAATGCCAGCCAAGCCTTCCCGCAAATGCTGGCCGCAATCGACGCGGCCGAGGCGCACGTGTCCTTGGAGACCTATACGCTTCGCGACGACCGGACGGGCCGAACTTTTCAACAGGCACTGATCCGAGCCGCCGCGCGCGGCGCTCACGTCCGCTTGCTCTACGACTGGATCGGCTCCTTCAGTCTGCCACGCAACTTCGTCCAGGAACTGCTGGATGCCGGGGTGGCCGTGGCCGCCTTCCACCCGCTGCTGGTCCAGCGGCCCGTCTGGGCCCTGAACCGGCGCGACCATCGCAAGATCCTGGTGGTCGATGACGCGATTGCCTTCACCGGCGGTATGAACCTTGGCGATGAATACGCCCCCGTATCCGATGGCGGCCAGGGCTGGCGCGATACCCACGTCGGTCTGGAGGGAGTCCAGGTCGGCCGCGCCCTGCGCGGGTTATTCGAGGAAGGTTGGCGGCAAGCCACACCCTATCGGGCCGTGCATTCCCGCCGTACACGCCTGCAACACACCCTGCGGCGGCGCTGGGCCAGCCTGCTGCGGCGAAAAGACCGGACCCCCTCAACCGCCGTCATCAGCCAGGGGGCGCCGGTCAGTCTGGTCAGCAACCAACTGCTCCGCCAACGATGGCGAATCCACCGGGCGTATCTGAAAGCCATTCGCCGAGCCAGACACTACGTGTTGATCGAAAACGCCTACTTCATCCCCAATCGCTCCGTCCGCCGCGCACTGATCGCCGCCGCGGGCCGCGGCGTCTTCGTCGGCGTGGTGACCTCCGCACTCAGCGACGTGCCGATTACCAACTACGCCAGCCGCTGGCTCTACGACGAACTGCTCCGCGGCGGCGTCCGCTTGTTCGAATGGCCGCACAGCGTCATGCACGCCAAAACCGCCGTCATCGACGACGCCTGGTCGATTGTGGGCAGCTACAACTTCGATCATCGCAGCCTGTTGCACCAATTGGAATGCGTCGCGGTCATCGCCGATTCGTCCTTCGCCCGCGGGCTGCGCGAACAGACCCTGCACGACATCTCCCGTTGTCATGAAGTCGCCTACGCCACCCACCGGCAGCGCCCCACCTGGCAAAAGCTTCTGGAATACACCGCCTACCTGCTCCGCCACTGGCTATGATCGCCCGCGAACGG